>CAILMK010000352.1 GCA_903835275.1 uncultured bacterium
ATGGAAGGCTCGTTCATTTTAAATTACCCCTAAATCCCCTAAAGGGGACTTTCAAAAAATGCTATATGCAAATGACCATTTGTTTTTACATTTGCACAACAAAGTTACGATGAAAAAAATTGGTTTATTAAGCGATACCCACGGCTACCTGGATGAACGCATTCTGCATTTCCTCGCGGATCGTGATGAAATATGGCACGCCGGCGACTGGGGAAGCGTTAAGGTTTCGGATGCCCTCGAGGAAACTGGCAAAACGGTACGCGGTGTTTACGGCAATATTGATGGTCAGGATATACGCCTCATCTATCCGGAAAAGAACATCTTTGTTTGTGAAGGAAAAAAAATAATGATGCTTCACATTGTGGGCAGTCCCTCGAAGTATTACCCGAATGTAAAGGCCTTGATAAAGGAAAATAAACCTGATGTTATTGTCTGCGGACACTCACATATTCTACGGGTGCAGCAGGATAAGGATTTGAATGTTTTGTATATGAATCCCGGGGCAGCAGGCAGACACGGATTTCATAAGGTAAGATCCCTGTTGCTTTTTGAAATTCACGAGGGTAAAATCGATAATTTTAATGCTGTTGAATTAGGACCGAGGACTGAAATGATATTTTAGGATTGAAATAAAAAAACCTCGTAGGTCTTAAAGACCTACGAGGTTTGGTTCAGAATTCGTAATTTGAAATTCGTTCCGCCGAGGCGGACGCAATTGATTTAGTCGTCGCTTCTGCCATGGCGCTCCCTGAAATTATGCAGCAATTCACGCTTGAATTCCATTTCAGCTCTTTGTAAAAGAATCACTTTTTTAACGGGTAAAACCTTTTTGAATTCAACTATATATTTCTTACGAATATCAAGCTCATTCTGTGCAAGGGTTGTAAATTCATCTATGGTGCCTTCAATGGCAGCATCAGTCATCCTATCATAATTCTTGATGACATCTTCCCTCTTTTGATGGATGATTGCACGGTTCTTTTCCAGTTCATCCTGATAGGCATTAAATACAGGCCAGAACTTCTGTGCTTCCGCAGGAGTAAGGTTCAGTATCCTTGTGTATACCCCTACCCTGTCGGCTTCTACCTGTTTTTTGTCCTGCCCGTCACCCTGCATATCACGGTTCATTCTTCCGCCACCACGCTGTGGACCTTGCGCAAATAATGCAACTGGCAATATAAATAATACGACTGCTAAAAATCTTTTGATACTCATAGTTCTTCAGTTATTGTGGATTCTTCCACATTTTCAAGTATGTATTGTTCCGAAACATTGGATGTGTGATTCTTTACTGCAGGTGTTTCTTGTTTGACTTTCGTTGCCTGTGTTTCTTGATTCGCTGCAGGCAGAGGTTCCATGAGGACATCCTCATCCACATGCTCTATAACATATTCATCATTTGGAGTTGCTTTCGTTTGTTGCGATGCAGCAACAATAGCAGAAGGAGTTCCTGTATTTTTCACCACCAAAAATCCGCCAACGATCAAAAGAAAACAAAGGCTTGCCGCTATATAGGAATAGCGTGGTATCCATTGTCCTAACCAGCCTGTTTCGGGTTTTGCTTCTTTAAGAGCAATAATATCCCTCACCCTGGCAGGAAATTCCTCAAAATAGGATGCAGGCACTTCAAAAGGCTCAACCTTCTCTATGCGAGACAGATGAGGTGCAATGCCCTGAAGTTCGTCGTGTATGTCTTTATCCTGATTCATTACTCGTTTTGACGTCTATAAAATTAAAAAGTTTAATCCGTACCGACAATAAAAGCTTCAATTTTCTTTGCCGCGTGATGATAAGATGCCTTCAACGCGCCTACTGAAGTATCCAAAACTTTGGACATTTGCTCGTAGGGCATTTCATCATAATACCTCAACTGGAACACGACACGCTGTTTTTCAGGAAGTTTCAATATCGCTTTTTGAAGCTTGATCTGCA
Organism: uncultured bacterium; assembly: GCA_903835275.1. Taxonomy (GTDB): domain Bacteria; phylum Bacteroidota; class Bacteroidia; order CAILMK01; family CAILMK01; genus CAILMK01. The sequence goes on from CAILMK010000352.1 coordinate 1,933, forward strand.
ACTCATCACCACTAATGGTATTACCGGTATCAATTTTATTGCCAAGTTCCGCTTCCACATCCCCGAGTGGAAGAAAAAAACGCCTTTTCTTTTTATCCAAATGGGATAGCGCCTCATTGACTGAAATACGGTACAGCCACGTATATAATTGTGATTCCGCCTTGAAGTTTTCGAGATTTTGCCAGACCTTGATCCAGACATTTTGCAACAGATCATCGGCATCGTCATGGTCAACCACCATACGGCGCAGGAGCCAGTACAGCTTCTGTTGGTATTTCCTGACAAGCAGGTTAAAAGCATAGGAACGGGTATCCGTGCTTTTGAAATGTAGGATTATTTCCTCGTCAGACATAGTGTGTATTATGCGCCTGCAATAATAATGCAATAAATTGCAAATGCTGTTTATTTGGTTATTTTACAATACGTTTGCAAAAGGAAATTAGTTGGGTAAAGGGGGAATATAATATATGACTCGCACCTTTACAGCAGAGTCTCCTTTGTGCGATGGATTTGAGAAAGGGAAAAGAGACACTGCGCAAGAAGCTAAACACGCAGAGTCCTTCCATAACACAAGCCAATCCTCCAAGAGACTCTGCTGGGACAAAATACGCTTAGTGGCGACGCCGAGTCCCTCCCTGACGGCAAGCCCTTGCTTCAGGAGACTCTGCTGGAACGACCTGTAGAAATAAATTGTAATTTCGTCTCATGAGCTTCTTCAGTAAACTATTCGGGGGCGAGCCCGAACAACAGGCAGAATCCGCGGAAAATTATGAGAAAATGCTTGCGGCATATCCCAATAATGCAAGCATACATAATGACTATGCGGTATTTTTAAAACGTCAACTCGGACAATACGAAGCCGCGGAAGGCCACTATATAGAGGCCTTAAAAATTGATCCGAAATTTGCATCGGCGCACTACAATTATGCACTGCTGCTTGAAAAGAATTTCAATGAATATCACGAGGCAAAGGACCACTACGAAAAATGCCTCGCCATAGATCCCAATCATGCAAACGCGCACACTAATTATGCTAATCTTTTAGATGATCAGTTCAATGAATATGATGAAGCGAAAGAGCATTATGAAATTGCTCTGAAACTGGATTCATCCGATGCGGAAGCGCATTATAATTATGCCGTACTTTTAAAGGATCATTTTAATGATTACGAAACGGCAAAAACGCATTATGAAAAAGCATTGAAACTTGATCCGGATAATGCGTATTTTCATAATAACTATGCCACGCTTTTGCAATCACATTTCCGTGAATACGCGAAGGCGAAAAAGCACTATGAAAAAGCAATTGAGGCAGATCCTGAATATGCACAGGCGTATTATAATTACGCAGTCCTTTTGCAGCAATTCCTATGGGAAGAAAAGAAAGCAAAGGAATATTATATCACTGCTATAAAATTGAATCCTGGTATAAGAAATCAGCAGGCAGATGATTATTTTGGGGTGGAATAATTTACCTTCGACAGGCTCAGGCAACGATTGGTGGCTGAGCTTGTCGAAGGCACGATATTCTGTTACGCTACGCGTAATATGCAAGTGAAAAAAAACCTCGTGGAATTTCTAATCCTGCTATGTTTTAGATTTTCCAAATCTGAAAGATTTTGAAAATCATTCTCTCCTTAATAACTCAATAACTCTTATTTCTTCCTCGCAATTACAGCTTTTACAGCATCCACTATATTCACTGTATCAAGTCCGTATTTTGTCAGTAATTGAGCAGGGGTTCCACTTTCACCAAAGGAATCATTTACTGCCACCATTTCCAATGGAGATGGAAGTTTGAGAGCAAGTAGTTGCGCGATGCTATCACCGAGTCCGCCGTTACGTTGATGTTCCTCGGCAGATACCACACAACCGGTTTTACGCACAGATGCAAGGATCGCTTCTTCATCCAGCGGCTTGATGGTATGAATATTTATTACCTCTGCAGAAATGCCTTGTTCCGCCAATTGCGCCTGAGCTTCTATCGCCTTCCAAACCAAATGCCCGGTGGCAAAAATACTCACATCTTTTCCTTCAATCAGATGTAGTGCCTTACCTATTTCGAACTTCTGGTTTTCAGGAGTGAAATTTGGAACGGACGGCCTTCCGAAACGAAGATATACCGGCCCTTCATAATCAGCAATGGCAATGGTAGCTGCTTTGGTCTGGTTATAGTCACAAGGATTGATAACAGTCATGTGCGGGAGCATTTTCATCAACCCGATATCCTCAAGGATCTGGTGGGTAGCACCGTCTTCACCGAGTGTGACACCGGCGTGTGATGCACAAATTTTCACATTCTTTCCTGAGTATGCCACTGACTGACGGATCTGGTCATACACACGCCCCGTTGAAAAGTTTGCGAATGTTCCGGTGTAAGGGATCTTCCCTCCTATCGTAAGCCCTGCTGCGATGCCTATCATATTTGCTTCCGCGATACCGACCTGAAAAAACCTTGTTGGAAATTCCTTGTGAAATTTTCCCATTTTTAGTGAGTCAGTCAGATCTGCACATAAGCCTACTATTTCAGGATTTTTTTGTGCTGCTTCATAAAGTCCGTCACCGAAACCGTCACGGGTTGCGTTATTGTTCTGGATGGTAAATGCTGTTGTCATTTGTTTAATTCTATACTTGCTTTTTGTCCACTTGTTATTGTAAATTCCTTGGTAATGCTTTGTTCTGTTTGTGTTGCCACTTTCATTCTGTAAATAATGCGGTAGGTACCCGGTTGCAGGTCATATCCTTCTTTGGGTCCGCGTGTATTTCCGCTAAGGTCCACCACCCATTCGGGCTTCCCTGATGACCAGGAAAAAATGCTGCCAACTATATCCCTTACATACGTTATATCTACGTGCCCCGAACCTGGAATATCGATCTTCTTCAACTGGTTTTCATCTACCTTAACGCTATAGTAATGTGTTCTTGGCAATGTCAGTGCTTCAATATCATAAACACCCGTTAAATAACGATGCGTTGTATTGGCTTCCTGTATATAAATTATATCCGTAGTATGATCTTCCCTGATGAGGGACTTTACAGAATTATCCCTTGTATTTATTTGCAAATTGCCCTGGGATGCGTCTACGGAAATAATATTATTCTGTCCTGATTTTAATTCAATTCCTCTCTTGATAATTTGCGGTGTTGTATTTACCTGCATATCGTATTTATAGAGGGGATCAAGTTTAAAAGTATCCGGCATTCCAGCCTTGTTGAATGTCTGGTAATAATTTGCGACCACTTCATGTGTTTTAGAATTAGAAAAGGTCATGTTTACGTCCTTTTCCTTGGGCTGCCCTTTTGAATTATTCAGGTTTACCTGTACGGTGGTATTATTCAACGCCTGTGCAACCACCAGGTTCAAGATTTCACTGAAGTCATTTTCTGTTTTTGTATTGTATACCCTTCCTATGCAATGTAATTCCCGAATATTACTTTCTGAAAGGCCGATGCCAATAATAAAGGGTTTTAGAACAATACCCTTATCCTGTAAATTCCCTGATACAGCACATGGATCGCCGCCACACTCTTCAATTCCATCCGTTATAAGTATGATGTAATTATTTCCCCTGCCGGCTGGAAATTCATTCTGCGCCATGGAGAGAGAATATGCAATAGGTGTAGTGCCTCTAGGTTCAAGTGTCCTGACTGCTTTTTTTATCCTGTCAGTGTTTCCCGGCTCAAAATATACTGCGAGGCGGCTATCCTTACAATCTCTGTCCCGGTGTGTGTCACCATAGGTGTGAAGCGCCAGTTCAAGGTCTGGAACTTTGCCAAGGCTATCCACCATACGGATGATCAGCTTTTTTGCGACCGTCATTTTTTCAACCTTGCTTCCGCCAATGTCCTCCTGCATGCTTTTCGAGCAATCAAGCATTAACAGGATGCGTGTAGTTTTATTGATTTGTACCTGTGAAAAAGATATTACAGGATTTATTAAAAGCAGCATTGAAAGAAAAATAATGGCACAAGATGACTTAGCGGCAATAGCACGCCCGTTTTTCGCCATCCTGGAATTCTTCAATAGTTATTTTAGTTAAAATGTTGTTGCCCCCTAGCCTCCTAAGAAACCCCTCCGCCCTTCGGGCACCTCCCCTAAATCCCGAACAGTCGGGACTTTCAGCAGGGGGAGGAGTTGCGCAAGCGCAAGAATAAGGTCTTAGTAATCTCCGAGGGTTTCCTCCAGTTGTGAGAGTGCGTTTTTTAATTGCTCATCATTTGGTGATGTGCCATGCCAGCGATGGTCATCTTCCATGAAGTCCACACCCATGCCCATTTTAGTCCGCATCACTATCGCGATGCTTTCACCGCGATGCGCAAGTGTGCGAACGGTTTCAAGCGTTTCTACCACATTCTTCATGTCATTACCATTCATATCAATGACGTGCCATCCAAAACTTCTCAGCTTGGCGTGCAAGTCCCCGAGCGGCATAACATCTGAAGTGCGACCGTCAATCTGCTGACCGTTATAATCTATAGTAACGATAAGGTTATCCACTTTGTGATTGGGGGCAAACATCAATGCTTCCCAATTCTGACCTTCCTGCAATTCCCCGTCGCCATGCAGGGAGAAAACAAGGGAAGGATCATTATTCAGTTTCTTGGCAAGTGCTACGCCGATGGCAACACTCATACCCTGCCCTAGCGAGCCGGTTGCCACTCGAACTCCTTCAAGTCCCTCGTGTGTAGCAGGATGCCCTTGTAAGCGTGTATTTAATTTCCTGAAGGTACTTAGTTCACTCACTTCAAAATACCCCGAACGCGCCAGCGCACTATAAAACACCGGGGAAATATGCCCATTTGATAAAATGAACACATCCTCCTCCTTGCCATGCATATTGAAGGGCTTTGGAGTATGATTCAGAATGTTGAAATACAATGCTGTGAAAAAATCCGCGCAGCCCAATGATCCTCCGGGATGTCCTGATTGAACGGCGTGTACCATTCGCATAATATCGCGGCGCACCTGGGTGGCAATTTTTTCGAGTTCTTTTGTGTCGGTAATCTTATTCATTTCGAGTTCAAAATTACTTTTTTTAAAGAAATCAAAGTTAATAAGTTGTCCACAAAAGGCTGAAAATTGGAAGCGAAAATGTTTACATGTTCAGCTGATCAGCCCTAAAAAAAGAGGATTGTCCACACATTTGATTGCGTTCGCCGCGGCGAATCGGATTTGGGATTGCGGATTTGAAAAACACAAAATAGATTTATAATTTGAAATCAAGATTAAGGCAATAAAAAAAGCCGCAGTTTCCTGCGGCTTTGGATTTTATTTATTGCTGAAATGGGTTCAAAATATTGAACCCCTACCTTTTATCTGTTATATGTTTTACACAGTCATGATCTCTTTTTCCTTAGCTGCAAGGACCTCATCAATCTTGCGGATGTACTTGTCTGTATGCTCCTGTACTTTTATTTCGCCTCCCTTGCCCTCATCTTCTGCAAGTCCATCTTTTACAAGCTTCTTTACGGCTTCCATCATGTCCTTCCGGATATTACGGATGGCAACCTTGCCTTGTTCTGCCTCAGACTTGGACATTTTCACCAACTGGTTACGACGTTCTTCTGTCAGCGCAGGGATATTGATGCGTATAATATTGCCATCATTTTGAGGAGAAAATCCAAGATTGGCATTCACAATTGCCTTTTCAATAGCGCCAAGCAAAGGCTTTTCCCAGGGCTGGATAACGAGCGAGCGAGGATCCGGAGTGCTTATATTCCCGATCTGTGATAAGGCAGTAGAAGTGCCATAATAATCCACATATACGCTATCGAGCATGGAAGGATTTGCCTTTCCTGCGCGGATCTTTGCGAGTTCATTTTCAAGATGGTCAAGTGCTTTTGCCATCGCGCTATCTGTTTCCCTGGTTACCTGATTCAATTGATCTGTCATCGTCTTATTCGTTTCGGCAAAGATATAAATTGATTTCGGATTATGTGATTTCGAATTGCGGATTTTGGATTGCGGATTTCCAGTTTGCAGACATACTTTCCAATTCTCATTAACAGATTCGGATTGATGTAAACTATGTGCATTGTCTCCATTTTCACATTAACTAATCAGCAAATTATCACATTATTACATTTCCTCTTCGGTGATCCACTTATTCGTAGGTGGAGCAATATAACCCGACATATTCGCCAGTAGTTTATCAATATTATCATTGGTAAGCAACATTTTCTGATCGGCCTTTTTCAGGAAGCCCTTGTCTGCCATACCCTGAATAAGTTCAATTAATCCATCATAGTATCCATTAATATTCAGCAGGCCAATGGGTTTATTATGTAAACCCAATTGACCCCACGTGAGCATTTCAAAAAGTTCTTCCATGGTTCCGTATCCTCCCGGCAGCGCGATGATCCCGTCGCATAAATCGTGCATAAGAGCCTTTCTTTCATGCATGGTATCCACCAAAATCAGTTCGGTGAGTCCTTCGTGCGCCACTTCTTTTCCACTCAAAAAATAGGGAAGCACTCCCGTAACCTTGCCACCGTACTGTAATACAGCATCCGCGACTGCTCCCATCAATCCGATTTTGGCACCACCGTACACCAGTTCAATTTCGCGAGTTGCCAAAGTCTTGCCAAGTAAAGCCGCCTGTGCCTTGTAAATATATTCGGACCCGTCACTGGAGCCACAAAAAACTGTAATTCTTTTCATAAAAGGTACTGAACAGACAATATATGTTCAGGGTTCAAATATAATTAAATGAAAACGCAAAGGCATTAAGAGGTAATAAAGTATTTCCGCTTTGATAGAGTTGCCAACTTTTTGAAAGTTGGCAACTCTTCCTTATGTATTTCAAAATTGGCATAATTATGGCTGCAAAACTTCAACATTTTGAGCTAATTCTCAAATAATTTGAGGATTACTTATTTATGCTATCAGTAAAATATGTAGATTCGCAACCAAATTTTTAACCACCTAATGAACTTTAAATCATACAGCCGACTTAACACCATCGTAGGATGGGCAGTTTTTGCAATTGCTGCCTTTACGTACTTATCTACGATTGAGTGGACCGTGAGCCTTTGGGACTGCGGAGAATTTATTCCTTCCGCTTTTAAACTGGAAGTTTCCCACCCTCCCGGAGCACCTTTACATGGTATTATTAATCACCTCTTTAGCTTATTATCCTTCGGGAATGTGAAGATGGTTCCCATTTTGGTGAACTCATCGGCAGCCCTTGCATCTGCCTTTACTATTTTATTCCTTTTCTGGAGCATTACGGCTCTTGCTTTAAAGTTACTGGTTAAAAACAAAGACGGCGAAATTGAAACCGGTACTGTTTGGGCCATCCTTGGCGCAGGTGCAGTTGGTGGACTTGCCTATACTTTCTCAGATACTTTCTGGTTTTCAGCAGTTGAGGGTGAGGTATACGCACTTTCATCTTTCTTTACTGCCCTTATTTTCTGGGTGGCATTGAAATGGGAAGCCCGTGCGGATGAATCACGCCATTTGCGCTGGTTCGCACTGATGTTTTATCTCATAGGCCTGGTTATAGGTATTCACTTATTAGGTTTGCTTGTAATTCCTGTGATGGTATTGATGTATTATTACAAAAAATACAAGGTTACTCGTTGGGGAGTAATTATTGCTTTGCTTGTCGGCTTTGGTGCCCTTGGAGTGGTACAGGTGGTCATAATACAATGGCTCCTTGCCATTGCCGCACAATTTGACCTTTGGTTTGTAAACA
>CAILMK010000353.1 GCA_903835275.1 uncultured bacterium
AAAAATTATGATCCATCTTCGGTCAGTGTTAGTTCCATAACACTTAGTTATGCTGATCTGAGGATTACTTACCCTTCCTACCGCACTTTTGATAAGATGAGTAATATCAATGTTTATCTTTTTGATTCTGCAACAAGTGCGAATGTACTCGTAGCAAGTGTTACACCAGCCGCCGGAACAAAAGAAATTACAAACTTCAATTTCCCTTCTGTGGAATTGAAGGATTACCTGAAAAGATCCGCCATTTCAGCTACGGGTAATGCTACCTTCAGTGATTCCCTTTCCAGCCGCGCTACTTTGAATTTATCATTAAAATTCAAGGTGGACCTGAAGTTGAATTAATAATCGAGGACAAAATATAAGAAAAGCCTTGCCGATGTGCGGGGCTTTTTTTGTTGCTCGTTAACCACCCCTAGCCCTCCTTGAAAAGGATGGGAAATATGATGTTCGCAAACATTTGCTATTCGTGGACTGTGGACTGTCGACCGTGGACAAAATGCAAACTACCAATTGTCAACTGCTAACTTTTCTGCCAACTGTTAACTGTTCACTGCCAACTGTGCCTTATATTTGCACTCCCCAAAACGAAATTTAAAATGATCAATATAAAATTCCCTGATGGCAGGGAACAACAATACGAAAGTGGCATAACCGGCATGGAGATGGCTAAAATGATCAGCCAACGCCTGGGTAAGGAAGCATTGGCTATCAAGGTGGATGATGAGGTATGGGATCTTTCCCGCCCTATCACGAAGGATGCCAACGTCCGCCTGCTGATGTGGGAGGATGATGAAGGCAAGAAAGCCTTTTGGCACTCTTCCGCACACTTGATGGCAGAAGCTCTGGAAACATTTTTCCCGGGCATCAAATTCGGCATCGGCCCTCCGATAGACAAAGGATATTACTACGATGTGGATCCGGGCGATAACGAGATCAGCACCGAAAAACTTGAGGAGATCGAGAAGAAAATGATCGAACTGGCGCGCCAGTCGAACAAATATATCCGCACAGATGTCAGCAAAGCCGACGCAGTAAAATACTTCACCGAAAAGCAGGATCCCTACAAACTGGAGCTTATAGAAGGACTTCAAGACGGGCAGATCACTTTTTACTCACAGGGAAATTTCACTGACCTGTGCCGCGGGCCGCATATTCCTGATACCGGTTACATCAAGGCAGTAAAACTGACCAGCATTGCCGGCGCGTATTGGCGCGGCGACGAAAAGAACAAACAGCTGACCCGTATTTACGGAATCACTTTCCCGAAACAAAAAGAACTGGATGAATACCTTGTCATGCTGGAGGAAGCCAAAAAGCGCGACCACCGTAAGATCGGCAAGGAAATGGAAATATTCACTTTTGATGATGAAGTAGGAGGCGGGCTTCCGCTTTGGTTGCCGAATGGCGGCATCATGATCGAAGAGCTGGAAGCATTGGCCAAGCGCACCGAAAGGGAAGCCGGCTATCATCGTGTTCGCACCCCGCATATCGCCAAAGAAAACTTATACATTACTTCAGGTCACTTGCCTTATTATGAGGATAGTATGTTCCCGCCAATGGAGTTGGAGAACACCAAGTACTACCTGAAATCCATGAATTGCCCGCACCACCACAAAATTTTTGATGCCGTACCAAGGAGTTATAAGGACCTGCCTTATCGTCTGGCAGAATACGGAACCTGCTACCGTTATGAAAAATCCGGAGAGCTATTCGGGCTGATGCGTGTACGTTGTCTTCAAATGAATGACGCGCACATCTACTGTACCCGTGAGCAGTTTGAACAGGAATTCCGTGCGGTGAATGATATGTACATCAAGTATTTCAAAATATTTAGCATCGATAAATACGTGATGCGCTTCTCCACTCATGATCCTGCGAAACTCGGCAAAAAATATGTTGATCAGCCGGAATTGTGGTTGCAGACGGAGGATATGGTGCGTAAGGTTTTGATTTCCTCAGGAATACCCTATGTGGAGGTAGCTGATGAAGCCGCTTTCTATGGCCCTAAGATTGACGTCCAGGTTTGGAGTGCTATTGGTCGTGAGTTCACTCTTGCTACCAATCAGGTTGATTTTGTGCAGCCTACAAGGTTCAAGCTGACCTTCCGTAATGAAAAGAACGAGCCTGAAACGCCGATCTGTATTCACCGCGCTCCGCTGGGTACTCATGAGCGCTTTATCGGCTTCCTGATAGAACATTATGCAGGGGAATTCCCAGTTTGGCTGGCGCCTCAGCAAGTTTCCATCCTGTTGATCAGTGATAAATACGCCGATTATGCAG
>CAILMK010000354.1 GCA_903835275.1 uncultured bacterium
TGTGTATTTACCAAACAGCACCATTGGTTCAGCCATTGCAAAGGAAAAGGGTTCATTTACATGGCCAATTCCACCGGTCAATCCTTTTGCTATGAATGGGGCAATAGTTGCAGCATAACCTGTGCCTCCGGGAGTAAAGGTTTTTCCTGCATACGAATAATAAGTTGTTGCAATGGATGCACTATAAAAGGTATTCATTAAAACCTTTTTGTTTTTTAAGAAAAGTTTATAGGTCGGGTCATTGTTTCCCCAACTGAAATATCCAAGAACATTCCTTTGGCTGTCTATCAAACTTAACGTGGAATCATACTTTACTTTCCACCCCCTGTTATGCAAAATATTATAGGTATGAAGAAAGGAATGGTTTAGCTGTGTGTCCGGAATACTGGCATAAGGAATATTATCAAATACAAATAATGCGCTATCTTTATTTACAAGTGTATTCTGTCCGCTTTTGTCTATAAGATTTTTTACATCTTTGCGAAAGGGACCGTCTAATCTTGTAACAAGGAAAATATCATACATGCTCCTGTAAAAGTGCCCTGCCTGTTCAAAATACGCATGTTGCCTCGGAAGGCTGTCCTTAGTGGAAACATCCAGTACGTCTCCAAGTCCAATATGCACACTGTCTTTTCCAAGGATCAGCATAAGTTCACTTTCAAAAGAAGCGCACCTGCTATAATTAATTTGACGATTCCATTCCAGAATAATTCCATAGGTCTTATACAAAGTACCCGCATTTTCATCGCAATAAATTCCGCCATGATCCACTTTAAGCGGGCAGCCTTTTGTTGTGACAAGGTAGTTTATTCCTTTAAGTTTTCGCAAGCCACTTTCAATGGTAGCACGCATTGCTTCAAATTTTGTACTGTCAATGGATTCGGTAGTATCTCCTGCGAATTGTATCAAATTTGCAGAAGGGATATTTCGCTGTTTCATAAAATAGTTGCCAATGTAAACAGAGTTTGTACTATTCGTATTTACAATTACGGCAACATCCCGGTAGTCAACGGGGGCTTGTGCAAGGATCCATTTCGGCAGCAGTAGGGTGGCAAGTGCAAGTAATAATAAAGTTCGTTTCATACCAGGGATTTAAATTATGGTAGCAAGATATGACAAAATTAAGGAATTAGTACTTACTTTGAAAAGTTTTAGAACCTTAACGCTTAATTAACAAAGGATATGAAGTTTTATTTTTCTGTGATGCTTTTCATTTTGGGAGTAACTTATTCATTTGCGCAGGTAACTTCTGATTACGCTGTGCAGGTTAGCGCTACTGTGGAAACCAACCCCGCAGCAGTTAGTCTCCAGTGGCCGTCCATTAGTTTTAGTCAGGGCTATACCATTTACCGGAAACTGGAAAGCGATAATACATGGGGCCGTGCTGTTGCCTCTCTTCCCGGCAGTGCCCTTGGTTGGACCGATACAAGTGTAAGGCTAGGTGGAAAGTATGAATACAGGATCAGGTCTGATAACCAGATAAGCCTTGGAAATACATTCGAAGCATACGGGTATATACTTGTCGGAATTCAAACACCTGTTACGGAATACAGGGGTAAAATTATTTTACTGGTAGAAGATACTTTTGCGAATAATCTCTCTTCAGAAATTAACAGGTTAGTTAATGACATGAGAGGCGATGGATGGGTTGTTATAAAACATATTGTAAAAAGGACTGACCCTGTTCCTGCAATAAAGCAGATTATTAAGGATGATTATAATGCTGACAAAACAAATACGAAAGCACTTTTTCTCCTCGGGCATATTCCTGTTCCTTATTCAGGGGATTATGCGCCGGATGGACATCTGAATCATTTCGGTGCGTGGCCTGCAGATTCTTATTATGGAGATATGACCGGTAATTGGACGGATACATTTTTAGTGGATACCGCTGCTTCATACGTTCGGAACTGGAATAAGATTGGTGATGGAAAATTTGACCAGGAATTTGTAACATCATTGCAGCTTGAGATTGGTCGTGTTGATTTCGTGGATATGCCTGCATTTGCTGAAACCGAAATTGCAATAATGAAAAGATACCTGAATAAGGATCATGATTTCAGGGTTAAAAAACTGGTACCTGCAGAACGTGCCTTTATTGATGATAAGTTCGGCGTATTTGGTGGTGAAGCTTTTGCTGCTTCAGGGTACAAGGCATTCGCCCCTATGTTTGGCGATAAAAAAATTACTACCGGTAATTATCTGGATTCATGTAAAACAAATAGCTATCTCTGCAGTTATGCTTGCAGCGGGGGGCAGCCTGATGGCTTTATTAGTTATTTTACAACGGATTCATTTGTCAAGGATTCCCTGCCAACGGTTTTCACCATGTTTTTCGGATCCTGGTTTGGAGACTGGGAATTTACAAATGACTTCCTTCGCGCTCCATTGGCAAGCAGAGGGTGGCAACTGACCAATTGCTGGAGCGGCCGTCCTCACTGGATCATGCATCAAATGGCATTGGGAGAAAATATTGGATATTGTGCCAGGCTGAGTGGTGTGGAAGTAAACCTCTACCTCAGAAATAATCTTTCCTTGATGGGAGTTCCTTCTTTACGTACTTATGTGGATGGTAAATATCAAGGCGCCTTAAGAAATAATGCACTCATGGGAGATCCGACTTTGCGCATGCACGTGGTAGCACCTCCCGGTGCTGCAACAATTAATAATACATCTGATTCTGCAACTGCAAAAACCCAGATCACGATAAACTGGGGAGCTTCCCCGCAAGGCAATCTTGAAGGATACAATATTTACCGTGCAGGTGATGCCGATAGCCCTTTCACAAGGGTTAATAAAACTCCCGTTACAGGCACTTCATATATAGATAGTTTCAGTAAGCATGGAACGAATTATTACATGGTAAGGGCTGTTGCATTGCAAAAAAGCGCCAGCGGTACCTATTACAACATGAGCGAAGGACAGTTTACTGCGCCCACGTATTCCTATGAATCAGTTCCAGCATTTACGAAGGATGCCATTCAATTTGAATTGTATCCAAATCCATCGCACGGCAATTTTGTGATCAGGGTTAATGAAACTATTACATCAAAAACCGAAATAATTATTTCCGATATGCTTGGAAAGACTGTTTATTACAATGCTAATAATACTTCTAAAAATATATCCATAAATATCCCGGAACTGAATAAAGGCGTTTATTTCGTTACTCTGAAAAATGAAAATGGAATGGGTGTAAAGAAGATTGTAATTGAATAATCAATAGAATAAGTTAATTCTTTGAAGTAAAAAAAAGGGCTGCCATTTTAAGTGGCAGCCTCTCTTTTTCAAATGCAAAAATATATTAGTGAGTTACGACGATTCTTTGTATCGCCTGTTCTCCTTCGGAAGATTCCACAAGAAGAAGATATACTCCGCTGCTGATTCCATCCAGCTTGAAACTTAAAGTCCTGCTTCCGGATTCAGTAAGTGTCAGGGGTGCCAGTTCTTTTACAGGCCTTCCGCTCAGGTCGAGTAAATTGATTTTTATTTTCCTGGCATCAGCCAGATTGAGCATTACATTCAAATCGGTTGTAGCCGGATTCGGATAGGTAAATAAACTTGAAATTGCACCCTGGTTCATTCTGCATGCTTCAAAATAGGTGCAGGATGGTGTAATGTTTTTTGTCTTATTTGCATCTTCAGGAGAGTTCAGTTTTTTATATTCCGCTTTCAATTCAGGGCCTACGTTTTCAGGGAGAAGGTCAAAAAATTCGTCTGTTGGTTCAAACCAGAATACTACATTATCCCAATGGTAAGGTTCCGTTTTTGAAGCAGTTCTCAGCATCACCGGCACAAGGGTATTGGAGTGTTTAATCAGGAAGTCCTTGTCAACAAAATCGGTTTTGAATAAATTAAATGTGATCATTTTTTCTCCGGTCATATCGGAAACAAATACCGGGAAAAAGTCCCTTTTTAATGTGGTGAGTTTTGATCTCAATTCCTCATAAGAAGCTGTCTTCTCCCCTGCAGGAGGAACGCTATTGTTGCCAATTGCAATTTCGGATTCACGTTTCACAACATTTGCTGATTTGCCGTAATAGTAAATGATGTAATCGCCTTTAATAATGCCAAGTTTATTTAATGTAGATTCATCAGGCTCTATAAATTTCACTCCTTGTATAAGCGGTGTCTGGGTTTTCTTTACAGGAACATCAGGGGTGCTTTTATTTCCGCTTCCGATTGTTTTTTCAATGGTTATCAAGCGTACGTCCTTATTATCCTCAATCTGTCTTTGATATGATTGGACTACTGTTTTTCCACTTTCCCCATCGGTACGATTGTGAAGATTGATAAAGACCTGAGTCATCGTATCATCCTTCGGTCTTTTGCCTCCAAGTACTTTCCTTACTATGGACGTATCCACTTTGGTGCCGTCATCAAAAGTAATTTGTTTACCTTCCCTGATTTGTAATTCACCGTTGGGCATCAGGATGGTATCAATTTTATTACCCGGGCCTTTGTCTTTTCTTTTCAGGTTGAAATAAGTGTTGGCAATTGTTTTTTGTGAAGTATCATTAGTTAAACTATAACTGGTATTGATCCTTATGGTAGTAGTTGAATCTCCGCCAAAAAGATCTATTGTGTTGATGTGGGCCTTGGGGTTCTTCATCAATTCCTCTACACGGCGTTGGGTTTCCTGCGCAACTTTATCAACCCTATCAATGTCATCAGTATTATTGCTGTCAATGATTACTGTAGTTTCATTGGAAATAATATTAGAGTTATTCTTTTTTGAAGCAGTGTCAGTCTGTTTTTTAGGATCATTGTCATGGTTGTGTTGAAAATTGTTGTTGTCATTTACAGATGCAATTTGTGCGGTGATTTTCTCCGGAGGAGAATCGTTTAGATGTGGTTTAGATGAAGGTAGGGTAAGAAGTAAATCTCCCAATCCTACAGTAAGAATAGATGCAGACATAATTAATTTGAATTTAAAA
>CAILMK010000355.1 GCA_903835275.1 uncultured bacterium
AAATACTTACTACCGTCGGTAAAGACAAGACCGACGGTAGACAAGCACCCTCCTATTTTTTATATTGTGAGATGGGAAGAAGGGTATTTGCTAACCTTGATAACTTCGTATTTGAAGGTATTAAGTTTACTGTAACCAAGTTTACATGGACTTTCGCTCCTAAGGGCGGTGGCCGTCAGGCTGTGGTTGAAAATGCAAATGGTCAGATTGTACCGGGTAGCTTTAAGGCTTTGGTACAAACTGCAAGAAGTGGTGATAAGTTCATCATCGATGATGTAACTGCACAAGGTCCTAACGGTCCGGTGAAGATTACTAACGGAAGTGTATTTACTATTCTATAATAACTAAGAAGAATGAAGAAAATATTGTTTTTTGGAGCGTTGGCATGTTTTGCGGTTATTACTGCAAAGGCACAGAAGCAGCCTGAAACTCCTGCTACTGCTGCTCCCGCTGAAAATAAATACCTTGAATACAATTATGGCAAGCTTGCTGTAAAGGAAAGAAAAGCAATTGCTTTTCCTTCCCTGCGCGAAGCAGATGCGGTATATGCCAAAAGGATTCTACGTGTTGTTGATGTAAGGGAGAAAAAGAACCTTCCGTTAAAGTGGCCTAAAAACCCTATGTGGAAAGTATTGCAGTCGCATATTTATGATGGTGAAGCCAAGGGATATGGGAAGCTTCATGCTTTCGCTACGGATTCACTCAACAGGATGTACACGGTTGAAGAGATGAAACAGCGCGGTGGACAGTCTACCTCTATCGATTTTCAGCCGGATCCGATCAATAATCCTGAGTATATTATCCCTAAGGATACTTTCAACTCAATGGAGTGGAGTACTATCACAAGGTACATGATCTCTGAAGAGTGGATCTTTGATAAGCAACGCAGCACATTCTTCCCTAGGATCATCGCAATTGCGCCTCTTTTCATGTTGAAGAGAAGTGGTGAGGATCTGGGTGAACAAAGACTTTGCTGGATCAATTATAATGAATTCCGTAAAATGGCAATCAACGAAGAAGTATTCAGCAGAAGTAACGATGCTATGCGTCTTACCTATAATGACTTCTTTGAAGACAGGTTGTTCAGCTCTTACGTTGTTAAGGAATCAAACGAGTTTGATGCGGAAATCCGCGATCTTCCTGAATTCAAGGATGACCCAATGGGCGCTCTTTACGAATCAGAACGTATCAAGGATAACCTGTTCAACTGGGAACATGATCTCTGGGAATACTAGGATATAAACATCATTCAAATAATAGAATGCCTCTGTGAATTTCACGGAGGCATTTTTTTTGTGGGGTTACTTACTCTTCGCTTGCGGGAACTTTTGCCCCCTAACCCCCTGAAGGGGGAAGTGCTACGCACAACAAATGATAAGTAGAAAGTTCCACCGTTTGCCGAATGGCTACCTTTTGGGATTTTGAGTTAACCTCGAAGAGGTGGAATTATTATAGAATAGGAAAATCGATTTGTTATAAACCCCGAAGGGGTGGCATTGTTTTCCTGCTATTCTTGCATCTCAAAATAAATCTCCTCGCGCTGCCGTTAAGTGTATGAATATCTTTTATAAACTTTAATTAATTACAGAATGAGGAAAAACATCTTTTTAGCAGCGGTGGCGTGCATGGCTTTTTTTGTAGCCAATGCGCAGAGTGTATCAGGTGATGTGCAAACTTCTCCCAAGGTAAATAAATACCTGGATTATAATTATGACAAACTTTCGGTGAAGGAGAGAAAGCCTCTGCCTTTTCCATCTTTGCGCGAAGCTGATGCTGTATATGCCAAACGTATGCAGAGAGTCATTGATGTGAGGGAGAAAAAAAACCTGCCCTTGGATTGGCCGGGGAATCCCTTGTGGAGAGTGCTCCGCAATAATATAATGGCTGGTGAAGGAAAAGGCTATGGAAAACTAAAGGCATATAAGAATGATTCCATGGGAAGCTTGTACACGGTAGGTGATATGGAAAAAAAAGGAAGTACTCCTATTACAATGGATGTAATTGTAAATCCTGATTATCCTGACTTTACAAAATCTATCGATACAATAATTCCATTTGAGTGGAATACAGTAACAAGATATTTGATCTCCGAAGAATGGATATTTGATAAGCAACGAAGCGCGTTTTTCCCGAGGATTATTGCCATTGCGCCTCTTTTCATAATGAAGAGAAGTGGTGTGGATCTGGGAGAGCAAATGCTTTGCTGGATCAACTATAACGATTTCCGCAAGATCGCCATCAATGAAGAGGTATTCAACAGGAGCAATGATGCGGAGCGTTTAACGTACAATGATTTCTTCGAGCAAAGGCTATTTAGCTCTTACATAACAAAGGAATCCAATGAATTTGATGCTGCTATAAATGAGCTTCCCGAATTCAAGGATGATCCCATGGGCGCACTTTATGAATCCGAACGCATCAAAGATAATTTGTTCAACTGGGAACATGATCTGTGGGAGTATTAAGGATAGAGAGGGAGAGAGTTGAGTTTAGTTTTGAATCCGAAGGATTCACACCTTTATAGTAAAAGATTTCCGCGAGAAGAGTTCGACCCCATCGGGGTCGCACATTTTACCCAGTCAAATTACTATAGAGGTTTAATCCCTTCAGGATTATAAGCCGAATAAAAAAACTCGCAAGATTTAATCTTGCGAGTTTTTAATTTTTATTGTCAACTGATAACTGTTGACTGATTACTGTTAACTATTACCTGTTATGATATATCGTTTCACTCCTTTCAGGCCCTACTGAAATAATGCTGATAGGAGTGTTTACTTGCTTTTCTATATAGGTAATATAATTCTTCACTGTTTCCGGAAGTTCATTGAATTCCCTGATGGCAGTAAGGTCCTGTTTCCAGCCCGGCATGGAGGAATATTGCGCTTCTACATTTTCACCGAAGGCTAATCCTGCAAACTCTGCATTCTTGCCATCCATACCTTTATAAGAAGTTGCAATTTTCACTTCATCCAGATCATTCATCACGTCTATCTTCATCATGAATAGTTCGTCAACACCATTGAGCATACAAGCATATTCAAGGGCTTTCAGATCCAGCCAGCCGGTACGGCGCGGCCTTCCTGTGGTAGAACCAAATTCATGTCCTTTCTGACGCAGGTTTTCACCCATAGCATCATTCAGTTCAGTAGGGAAGGGGCCATCGCCCACGCGGGTAGCGTACGCCTTGAATATTCCGAATACCTTTCCGATCTTTTTTGGTGAAATGCCCAATCCGGTACAAACTGCCGCCGAAATGGTGTTAGAGGACGTCACGTACGGATAGGATCCGAAATCAATATCCAGTAGTGTTCCCTGTGCGCCTTCCGCCAGTATTTTCTTGCCGTCTTTCAGGGCATTATTAATGTAATATTCATTATCCACCATTTGCAGGCTTTTAAGCCCTTCAGCGGCATCCAGCCATGCCTTGTCATCAATGGCTTCTTCGTGCCCGAAACCACGCAGGATGCACTTGTGGCGCTCCAATGCACGGTTATATTTAGCTTTGAAGTCCGGACTGAAAAGATCACCTACACGGAGTCCGAATCTGCCCGTTTTATCCTGATAGGTAGGGCCAATGCCTTTCAGCGTGGAACCCACCTTGCCGTCAATATTTTTTTCATGAATGGAATCCAGCAGCCTGTGGCCCGGGAGGATCAAATTAGCCCGGCGAGAAACCAATAAACGGCTGCGCACTTCAATGCCTACATTCTCCAGGGATGAGATTTCCTTCTGTAAAATAATGGGATCCAGTACAACACTGTTACCAATAACATTCATCACGCCTTCACGCGTCATGCCGGAAGGGATCTGGTGCAAAACGTATTTGGTGCCATTCACAATGATGGTATGTCCTGCATTAGGACCACCCTGGAAACGTGCGATGATATCATAGTTGGAACTGAGAAGGTCAACAATTTTTCCCTTGCCCTCGTCACCCCACTGAAGGCCTGCTATTACGTCTACTTTCATGTTAGTTAATAAGTTATTAAGTTATTGGTTATTAAGTATTACCAATAACTACGCCACCGCTTTTCCGCAATTTTCGCAGTTCCCGTCAGGACCGCATTGTGGATTACCGTGCAAAGTTAAAGAATGCTTCTTTATATCAAAGTGTAAAAGTCCGCCCATCATGGTCTGGATCTGCTGTATGCGTGGATCGCAGAATTCAAAGACCTTGTTACACTGGTTACAGATCAAATGGTCGTGCTGGCGGTAGCCGTAGGCTTTTTCGTACATTGCCACATTATTGCCAAACTGGTGCTTTATGACCAGTCCTGCTTCCAGCAAAAGATCGAGGGTATTGTACACCGTCGCACGGCTTACATGGTAGTTCTTGTTCTTCATTTGCAGGTACAGCATCTCCACATCAAAATGTTCGGTGATGTTGTAGATCTCCTCAAGGATGGCAAAGCGCTCCGGGGTTTTCCGTTGCTTTTTCTCCTCTAAGTACTCCCTGAATGTTTCTTTGACCTGCGCGTACAAGATACTTTGTATTAAAGAGCAAAGTTAGCTATTTAAAGGCAATGGGACAAGAGGCAGGGGACGAGGGACAAAACAAAGCCTACTCCCAGATTATTTTCCCATAGTATTTATGGCTGGCATCCGAAAGAACTAAAATATAAGTTCCTAGGGGTAAATTATTCCGTTGTACCGTAAAGTCTGTTCCTTCCATATTCTCAACTTGAAAAACAATTCTGCCGGTATTATCTATGATTTGTAAAGTCCCCCGATGCATTGAATTTGTAAAATGAATATTAATCATGTCTGTTCCGGGATTCGGGAATAAAAACAATTTTTCGGAAAAGGTATTGGATTCTATTCCATTAGTAAATGTATCTGCATAGAGTGTATAACTACTTCCATTATTTGTATAATGCCCCTTGCTGTCATAGCTAAAATACTTGCTCAATATAATTCTGTTTGAAGAATCAAATGAATCGGTAGCCTTCGATGAAATAATGTAAGTGCCGTTGGTGTATTTATAAATGCTTGTTGAAATAAGATTTCGCGTGGAGTCGTAAGAATACGATGTGCTATCATCAGTGATATATTTTTTAGTGATTGCCGTATCGCTCTCAGTTGAGGATATCTTAGATGTTATTTCAGATAAATTATTATAACCAAAACTGTCTTTTTGAGGATATTCAAAGAAAGGATAATTGCCCTTGTGAATAATTTTAACTATTCTCTGAAGTGAATCGTAAATATAATCCGTTCTTCCTGAAGGAGTCAAATTCTGAAAAATGTATGACTGAAAAAGAATTAAGGTCAATTTGTTACTTGAATCATAAAATCTGTTTTGTAGATTAAGGATATTCATGGTACCTGAAGAGCCATTTCTCAATGCTATCTGTGAAAATTGACCTTTTGTTGTTCTTTTTGTCGTAACTATTCTAAGCATTCCCCACTGACTGGAATTGAATATTGGGGAGTCCAAATAGGTTATGCTGTCTGATGACATGGCAGTATCTCTCGTATATATACATTCTGCATTTAGATACCACATTTGCGTGCTACCATTCCATTTGTACTTTAGATAGCCGGTATAAATGTTGTTTGAATAGAACATACTGTCTAATTCATAATTCTGTGGCTTGCCATAAAACCAAAGCCAGGTAAAAGCGGTTAATTTATTCCCTGCAGTATCAAACGTATAAATGGAATGTGAAATATCTCCTTCTTTATTCCCCAGGCTATCCATATCAAAAACGTACTTATTATGATAGGGTATTATCTTCTTTAACTGGGAATAAGCATTAAGGCTAAAAAGAAATGCGAAGAATAGGATTGCTTTTTTCAAAACCTTTTTTCTTCAAATATAAGGATTTTGATTTGAATTTAAGGCGTCTTACGTCTGAGACAACATCTATTGTTCCAATACAGCAATCAAATCCGCAATCGAAAATCCGATTCGCCGCGGCGAACGAAATTTAGCTAATTCGCCACCACCGGTAGCTTATCTTCCACCTGGAAGCGGCTGACGGAATCCATGCCGGGCAGTTTTTTGATTTTCTTAAGGAGTTCATCTAAATGCTGTGTATCGTAAATGTAGAGTATGATGGAGCCTTCAAAAGCTCCTGCATTTGAATTAATAGTCAGTGATTGCATATTCACTTGCAATTCCTTGGAAATAATATCGGTGATCTTGCTCACAATACCCATGCTGTCTATGCCCGTCAGTTTTATTCCCACCGGGAAAGTCTTGATCTCTGCAATATGATCCATGCCCCATTTGGCACGTATGATCCTGTATCCGTAATTGGACATCAGGCGCATTCCGTTCGGGCAGTTGGTACGGTGTATCTTGATGCCATCACCAATGGTAATAAATCCGAAGATATCATCACCGGGTATGGCATTGCAGCATTTTGCAAAGGAATAATCCAGCTCCAGGTTTTCACCGACAATAACGAGGTCGGGTTTCACCGGAACCACGTTCCCGTTGGTGCCTTTTACATGTGCAGGCTTGGTCAGGGCTTTTACGTGCAGTTTTTCCGCGGATTCAAAGAAATTGAACGCATTAGTAAGCGATGATTTATCGAGCTTGCCGACGCCAAGGTTATAATACAGGTCCGATGAAGTTTGTAGCTTGAAATAATTTACGACGCGGTTCACATTTTCATTATTCCAGGACAGACCTGCCGACTTGAACTTGCGCACTAAAATTTCCTTGCCATCCATGGCAACTTTACGCCTTTCATCCTTGAGTGTGGATTTTATTTTACTTTTCGCTTTGGCGGTAACCACATAATTCAGCCAGTCCTCGGTAGGACTTTGTTTTTTGGAAGTGATTATCTCGATCTGGTCGCCGTTTTTCAGTTTATAACTGAGCGGAACCAGCTTGTGATTTACTTTCGCGCCGAGGCATTGCACACCCACCTGGGTGTGAATTTCAAAGGCAAAATCAAGTGCGGTCGCATTGGCGGGAAGTGTATACAGGTCGCCTTTCGGAGTAAATACATACACCTCATCCGAAAAGAAATTCAGCTTGAAATCATCGAGGAAATCAATGGCATTACTTTCAGGATTTTCCAGCGTTTCGCGTATGCGCACGATCCAGTCCTCCGTGCTTTTATCAGCAGCGGTGGCAGCAGTGTCCTTATACTTCCAGTGAGCTGCGTATCCGCGCTCAGCAATTTCATCCATGCGCAGGCTGCGTATCTGCACTTCCACCCAGCGTCCGGCAGGTCCCATTACAGTGGTGTGCAGGGATTCGTACCCGTTTGATTTCGGTACGGATATCCAGTCACGCAAACGCGCGGGATTTGGAGTGTAATTATCCGTAACGATGGAGTACACTTTCCAGCAATCCGATTTTTCCACTTCTATACCTGTATCCACTATGATGCGGATGGCAAACAAATCATAGACTTCTTCAAAAGGAATATTTTGCTTTTTTATTTTATTATAAATGGAATAAATGGATTTAGGCCTTCCTTTTATATCATAAATAATCCCCTGGTTATCCAGTGCTTCCTCTATAGGATACATAAAGCGGCGGATGTATTTATTTCGCTGCAATTTTGTTTCCTGAAGTTTCTGGGCAATATCCTTATAGATGGCAGGCTCGGTAAATTTCAGGCTAAGATCCTCCAATTCGCTTTTGATGCTGTATAATCCCAGCCTGTGTGCGAGTGGAGCAAAAAGCACCATCGTTTCAGAGGCGATCTTAAGCTGCGCGGTACGCGTCATGCTATCAAGCGTGCGCATGTTATGCAGCCTGTCGGCGAGTTTTATCAGGATCACGCGTACATCATCGGCGAGGGTAAGCAAAATCTTGCGGAAATTTTCCGCCTGCATACTCTTGGTTTTTCCTTCTACCCCGGAAATCTTGGTAAGCCCGTCAATGATATTGGAAACCTTGGGTCCGAACTGCGCTTCCACATCTTCCAGGGAAACATCTGTATCTTCAACAATATCGTGTAAAAGAGCACAAATAATGGAAGTAGTATCCAGCCCTATTTCATTGGCGCAGATGGTGGCAACGGCAAGCGGATGGAAAATATACAGTTCACCTGACTTACGGCGCATATTGCTGTGCGCATCAAGTGCCATATTAAACGCCTGCCGGATAAGGCTTTTATCGCCCTTTTCCATATTGGGGCGACAGGCTTTTAAAAGATTACGGTATTCCTTTATGAGTAACTTCTTCTCGCTTTCCGCATCCATGCTTTGCATATTGCTAATATACGCAAAAATAGTGCAATTTCCAAATAAGCCACAAGGATTGTGTGTTTAATAAAATGATTCCGCAACTGGATTTATACACAGGAAGGGCATTTTGGGATTGCGAAATGCGAATTGCCAATTGCGAATTTGAAAACTTCCTGGAAAAGCCTTTCGTTTTTTCTTATTACTAATCGCGCGAAGCGCTTCCCCCTTCAGGGGGTTAGGGGGTAATCAGGCTACATTCTTCAAATGAAAATCCTATTCCACCTGGCGAGCGGATTTCTTAGGTATTGTGAATATAAACTTCGCGCCTTTCCCTTTTTCCGAGTCTACATATATCTCTCCGCCGCCATCCTCTATGATCTTTTTAACAATGGCAAGTCCAACGCCGGTGCTCTCAAGCGTATCGCGCGATTGAAGGGTATGGAATATTATGAATATTTTATCATGGTGTTTTTTCTCAATGCCCGGGCCATTATCGGAAATAGTAAATTCATAATCGTCTTTTCTTTCATTGCAAAATATTTCAATATGAGCTTGCTCCTTATCATTGTATTTGATTGCATTCCCAATGATGTTTGAAAAAACCTGCTGCAATTTCGTCTTGTCGCCACTTATGTAAGGCATCGTGTTTTTTATTTGAACGCTGATGTTTTCCTGTGGGGATAAAAGAAAAAGCACATCGTTCAGCAATTCGCGGATGCTGATATCCTCGTTATTATTTTCCGTCCGGTTGATTTTGGAGTATTGTAGTATTCCATTGATCAGGTTTTCCATACGGTTCACCCTCTGACGCATCATTTCAAGGTTTTCCTTGGTTTTATCCTTTATATTTCCTTCCAGGTCATCCTCAATCCACTGGGAAAGGTGGCCAATGGCCCGAAGCGGCGCTTTTAAGTCATGTGAGACAATATAGGCAAACCGGTCAAGGTCATTGTTTATCTTCTCAAGGGATTCGGCGTACTCCTTGACTTTTTCATTCGATTTCTTCGCAGATTCCAGGATCAGGTTCTTGGATTTTTCCAATCCTACACAAAGGAAAACGATCACAAGAACACTCAGAGCCACCAATGTAAACACATCCCATTCATCAGATCCATGGAATTTTCCAGTATAGGCATCAGTGGTATATCCTTGAATGGTAAAGTAGGTTATTAAAATAGCATGCGCGAAAGCAAATACGAGGTAAATCCATCCTGCCTTTTTTCCGAGAAGGAAGAAAGTTGCGATAGCCAATACCCCTATAAAATAATTGGAAGGTGAGTAAATACCGCCTGCCTTGTACGTTATGATGTGAATGCAGATAAATCCAATGGAGATTATTATGGCGTATGCAAGCCTGGCATTCCCAAACCGGTACATCAAAAGCATGTTTAATGCCGTTGCAACTGTAAGACCTATAAGAATATAAGGAGTAATACTTGAGTCCTTGAATAGTATTGCTGTCTGGAAATAAAAGAATATTCCGCTGAGGAAAGCAATTAGTGAAAAATAGAAAAAAATGATAAACCGTTGTCTTTCAATGTAATTATCATCCGGCAAATTGCTGTAATAGGGAAAAAAGCGCAGTATCCTCTCCATGTAGTTTGTTTGTCGGCAGCAAATTTATCAAATGATGCCTGTTATAACCAAGAATGTATGTTAAGTTCTTTCAGATGTAAGGATTCATGGGAATGATAGAGTTTCCCTACAAATGACAAAGAGGATTTTGAAGCGATCATTAAATTCCGTAAATCCCAAAAAACTCATGGAAAATCCCGAAAAATCCCATAACTTTGCGCCCTTTATTTGGACTAAGGAGTGAACTACCTGAGAGAATTTATAATCAACTTCGGTAATCTTAAGCTGGGTACACACAGGTACGATTTTGAGATTGGCGAAAAATTCTTTGAGCAGTTTGAGTATTCACTGGTCAGGCAGGCGAGGATTGAAGTGGAAGTTGAGGTGGAAAAGCAAAGGGAAACCTTATTGCTTTTCAATTTTAAGATCAACGGTACCATTCAGTTACAGTGTGATATATGCCTTGATGAATATGAGTATCCATTAAGTTTGGACGAAACGCTTATACTCAAATTGGAGGAAGAGCCACAGAAAACGGATGATGATGAGATTGTTTTTCTTCCGGTAGATGCCTACCAAATTGATACAAGCTCATATATATATGAATATATAAACATAGCTTTGCCACTCAGGAAGGAATGTAGCCAGGGCGGGAAAGAATGTAATCCTGATATGATTTCGGTTTTAAAGAATGTAAATTCGCAACCGAAAGACGACGACGAGACAGACCCTCGCTGGGAGGGCTTAAAAGGTTTAAATTAACGACATAAGTAATTAAAGCATAAGACTATGCCAAATCCTAAACGGAAAATTTCGAAAACAAGAAGGGATAAAAGAAGAACCCATGACAAGGCTTCTGTTCCTACTATTGCCATCTGTACCAATTGTGGCTCACCACATCTTTACCACAGGATGTGCACTGAGTGTAACCACTATAGGGGCAAACTTGTTCTCGAAACCAAAGCAGCCTAATTAACCAAGCAACGCAATGCGTATAGGCCTGGACATAATGGGTGGCGACTATGCCCCCCAATTCCCTTTGGAAGGTGTGGCATTAGCAATTAATGACCTGCCTTCCGATGCTATTATTGTTATGTTCGGTGACGAAGAGGCTATTAGCTCTTTCGCCGCTGCTCATAATTTTAACAGGGAGAGGTATGAAATTGTTGGAACTACCCAGGTAATAGACATGGGCGAATCTCCTACAAAAGCCATGTCCAGCAAGCCGGATTCCAGCATTCTTGTTGGCCTAAAGCATCTTGCAGCCGATAAAATAGACATATTTATTAGTGCCGGTAATACAGGAGCAGTTTATGTAAGCGCTCTTTATACCGTTAAGGCCATTGAAGGAGTTCTTCGTCCTGCTATCATGACCCTGATTCCTAAAGTGAGTGGTGGTCATGGTATTATACTGGATGTTGGTGCTAATGCCGATTGCAAGCCCGAGGTTCTTTATCAATTTGGCGTATTGGGATACAATTATTCCAAGTACGTCCTGAATGTTGAAAATCCTAAGGTAGGACTATTAAATATAGGTTCCGAGCCTGAAAAGGGAAATCTCGCTTCACAGGCAGCGTATACTCTCCTTGAAGCAAATGAACGTTTTGATTTTATTGGAAATCTGGAAGGTTACGACCTTTTCAATGATAAGGCAGACGTTATTGTAACGGATGGTTTTACAGGCAATGTAGTTTTGAAAACTGCAGAAACCATTTATAAAATAATGAAAGCCAGAAATATTGAAGATGAATACTTCAATAGATATGATTATGAAACCTACGGGGCCACGCCTATTTTGGGCTTGAATAAACCCGTACTTATAGCTCATGGTGTTTCTTCACCGGAAGCTTTTAGCCAGATGTTAGAACTGGCTACGCAGATCCTTCATTCCAAATTCATAGGAAAAATAAAGCAGGCTTTCGAATTAGAGCCTTCCAAATGAAAAAAATAACAGCCGCTATTACCGGAATAGGTGCGTATGTACCTGATTT
>CAILMK010000356.1 GCA_903835275.1 uncultured bacterium
CCGTGAAGGGATCATAATCGATGGTTTGTACAAAAATCGGAAACTGGTAAACATCTTCCGTAAATGGATTGTAAGTGACTCTTCCTGTGACGAGGGTCACTCCCTGAACGCCTTTTTTACTGCCGTATTGCTCTACAAGTATGCCTTCGTAACCTGCATCTATCATTGTGCATGAGGCACAGGAGAGCACCAACAGAATTGAGGTAATAACTCTTGTTATCATTGCTGTTAAATTTAGTAGTTGCAACAATATTGCAAATACGGTGCCGTTCAAAACAAAAATGGTATCAAAAAATAAAATTCAATGATAAATATAGTTTGGACAAATCACGCTCACGTACATAAATAACTATCTGTTAAATATTTACATGTTAAAATAAAATTTAAAATTTATTCTTCTTCCATGTCCAGCTCAAAATTGGAAATTGATTTTGCCCTATCTTTGAAGAAGCATTAAGAAAATGAAAGTACATAAACGCAATTCGTTCCCGGGGACTCTCCTGCTGATGGTATTCCTATTTATATCATTCACCGGATTCTCACAGAAAATAATTTACCCTTCTTACGAAACCGTTTTTAAATTGTTTCATTCCAAATACGATTATGAGCCCAAAGGATTAAGGGATTTGTTTTTTGCAAAAAAGAAAGACGGTTGGTTTGTTTACGAAGCCGACCAGACAAGCAATGTACTTAAACCACTCAATGAACAATTGCTCTGGTCATCATCAACAGGGAAATATTATGTTGTAAAATTCCCAATTCAAAAGCACAGACCGGGAGCCGATGAAATAAATTCCGTGTATGAAGCTCATGCTTCCAACGAATATAATTACAAGCGTATTCCGTATTATGGATATTCAGGATGGGATAAGGATGTCATTGCAGATTTCGGAAATAAGTCCGGACTCTCAGATTCGCTGTTGGAAGGACTTGCCAGAGCGTATTCAAATTATAGCATGGCATTCCTCTGGAGCCAGTACAATTTTATTTCCGAAGTAGAAGGGCAGAAAGAAATTCCTTCATCGGAAAATTATTCCGGGGATAGGATCGACAATTTTATAAAATATACCGATCTGGGAATAGAGACCTATCGTAAACTGGCAAAGCTGAATCTAAGATATGAAACCATGGTTGGCAATGCATTCGCGAAGTATTCCAATGAAATTGTTTACAAATATTCCACCTTGTGTATTGCCGGCAGGTATGATCTTGCAAAGGGATGTTTAAAGCCGGGGCTTTTCAGTCCTATGCTGATAGCCATGGCGAAAAATTACCTGAACTCCGTTGCACCGAATGGAATTTTATTCACCGATGGAGATAACGATACGTACCCATTATGGTATGTGCAGGAAACTGAAAACTATAGAAAGGATGTAATAGTGATTAATTCGGGCCTCCTGAATTTGCCAAGATATATCCTTATGTTAAAAAAAGGGACGGTACCTGGAAGCAAACCGATAAAAATGGCATGGGACGAAAAAATGGCCGTGAGTGATACCTTTGCTTACGCACTTATCGATCC
>CAILMK010000357.1 GCA_903835275.1 uncultured bacterium
AACTCAAAACCGAGGACGCCATTCTGTATCCGGTTGAATTTGCTGCTCCAAGGTATTTTCCTGCGGAATCATATTTTGAAAGAAAGGCATTGGAATAATCATGCAGCGTAAGCGTATCAGTACCAAAATAAGTTGGCGAAGAACGCATTTCCCCGGTGACGAATACATTGTCAAAATTATCCATTGCCGCCATGCCCACCAGATCGTAATCGCTGCCACCAAAACCATTCGCCCATTTCATTTTTAATGCAGTATCCACCACTGCTACAAATCCATCCTGAGAACCTCTGCTTTTAAGTATGGTGCTCCCTAAAATTGTAGTCTGCATAAAATATCCGGTCAGCAGTAGTTTTCCGCTCGCGCTGATGTTTAATCTTTTGGGAAGATCAGAATATTTATCCCCGTAAGTGGCATATTTCAACAAGTTTCCGCTTGCATCAAACTTTAATAATAGAATATCATCAGAGCCTTTTGTATTGATTGCATTTCCATAAATAGTCTGCTTGCTGCTCAGACTTCCTGCCAGATAAATAGCAGGAGATGCAGTATTTTTTTCCACAGCAAGATCCACTACTGCATTAAGTGTTCCCGGTGTATAATTGCCAAAGCTTTTAGCCCAGATCACTTTCCCTGTGCTATCATATTTAGCAAAAAAAGTAGCTCTGTTCGCGCTGGAAAAAGTGTAAGTACCTATTGTAATTTTTCCTCCATAAGCACCCGTGACATATACGTATCCTGAATCATCTACATCCACTGCCATACCGGTAACATTATTGCCGGCACTGGTTTTTAGTCCCACGATCCATTTTGCAGAATCATTGGGGCCCAATTTGGCAAGATAATAATCAGCTCCGGAACCTCCGTTGCCTTTCAGTTTTTGTTTGTCTATTTGAATAGCCTGTGCAAAGTATCCTGTGAAATAAATATTGGAATCCTTGTCTATCGCCATGCTGTACGCCTCATCATCATATCCCACTCCCAATTTCTTTGGCATTACCGTATCAGTGATATTACCGGAAGTATCGTATTTGCCAATGTAAAAATAATATGGATTGGACGAACCCGAAGGAACGGACGGAACCGCTCCCGAGCCTATGACGAAGATATTTTTTCCATCCCTGCTAAAGGACATATCGTATACCGATTCTGATCCGTTGAAATCTATTGGCAGCGCCCATTGTCCCCTTTGGGCATTGGCACTAAAAAAAATGAAAAATGAAAATAACAGTGTAAAAATTCTTTTCATACTCGTTTTGTTTGAAATTGGCTGAAAATCAAATTTATGCACGGACAGAAGGTGATTCATGCGTTTCACCATTTATTTTCTGTTTTTGCAATATATAATACCAATGACGATATGTTTTATTGAATGGTTACACTTAAAAGCTTGAACATAAGAAATTCTGCTTTTTTTGCTAAATCCATCGAGAATAGTAACCTATATGACGGACATCAGTACTTATTGTAAATCTTTATTTTAGATTTGCGGCAAAATAAATGGCAAGCCATTTGTATTGTTAATAAGAATAAGAACATAAATTCAATATAATGAAACACCTCATCAAACTTTTGTTATTCTCAGTCACACTACTAATAGCCGTATCCTGTATCGTTGTTCCTCCTCAAACAAGCAGGGCACCTGCTCCGGCTCCTGATAACTATACCACTTATACTGCACCTGATCAGACTCCGCCACCTGTTTACCAGGCTCCGGCAAATCCGGCTCCCGCGCCAGACTATCAGGCACAAAACAATTATCCCCAAACCAATAATTATCCGCAGGGTGCAAGTCCTCAACCTTCCAATTATCAACCAGCTCCCCAACAGTCTGATTATTATCAAAACCAGAGCGATGTCAATTTCCAGGTTTTTTATGATAACCTTAGTCCCTATGGGCATTGGGTACAACATCCCCGTTACGGATATATCTGGATACCGGATGTAGCACCGGGATTCCAGCCCTATGCAACTGCAGGACACTGGGTTTACACTGAATACGGTTGGACCTGGGCGTCCGATTACCCCTGGGGTTGGGCAGCTTTCCATTATGGAAGATGGGATTATGATGATTATTCCGGCTGGTTCTGGGTACCCGATAATGTCTGGGGCCCGGCATGGGTAGCCTGGAGGCGCGCCCCCGGTTATTACGGTTGGGTTCCATTGGCTCCCGGTATATCTGTGGAATATGCAAATAGCGGCGCATGGGTATGCCCTGAAAACCGCTGGACTTTCGTAGATGAACAGTATATATACCATGATAATGTATATGTTTACTATGCGCCCAGAACCGAGGTATATGGGATATATCACAGGTCAAATTATATTGGACGCACTTATGAAGACAGGGAAAGGCATCATACGTATATGTCCGGACCGGATGCTGAGGAAGTACACAGATCTACCGGCAGGGATGTCAGGCCTATGGAAATCCGCGAAAGCAGAAGCCCGGGGCAATCTGTTAACCATAACGAGCTAAATCTTTATCGTCCTGAAATAAAAAAAGAAGAAAAAGGAAGACCTGCTCACACGCCTGCCAAAGTTGAAAAAATGGAAAATGTACGCAGGACTCCTTCAGGAGAGAAGAACGAACAAAGGCCGATGGATCGCGAACAGGAACCGCAAAAAGAACGTCAACAGCCACAAAGGGATGAGCGTCAGAAGGAAGTTCCGCAACAGCAGGAAAGACATGATCCTCAAATGGAACATCCTCAGCGCCAGGATAGGCAGGAGCCCGGAATGGAACAACATAACCAGCAAAGACCGGAACCGGGAAGGGAGCATCCACAACAACCGCAAAAGGAAAATCCGCAGATGGAACATCCTCAGCGCCCGGATAGGCAAGAGCCCGGAATGGAACAACATAACCAGCAAAAACCGGAACCGGGAAGGGAGCATCCACAACAACCGCAAAAGGAAAATCCGCAAAAGGAGAATCCTCAAATGGGACATCCTGACCAGCAACAAAGGAATCAAACACCAATGGACCATACGCAGCAGCCACAACAACAAAAGCAGTCAACTCCTTCTCAACAAAATAAGACTGCACCTCGTACCCAAAGCAAGACTCCGACTAAGAGGGAAACTCCAAAACAACCTGAGCAGAAATAATTTCAGGATATAGTGCAGACAAAAGAAAACCGCAGCTTACGGGCTGCGGTTTTCCTATTTAAACGGGGCTATGAAATTCTTACTTTACTGCAAGGTTTAGAGTGCTTACTCCATTTGAGATGATGTTCTGGATATTGGAAATATTTTCTGCACTGTATCCATCATGTTGGTAAACCACATATCCATTTTCATCTACAACTACTGTATAAGGTATGTGTGCGATGTGCATCATATTCATTGCTTCGTTACGGCTATCCAAAAGCATATTGAATGACCAGCTGTGTGATGCAGCCTTTTCCTTTATCCTGTTTATGTTTTGGTCATTGCTTACGCAAACTGCTACAAAATTGGTATTGTAGTTATTCTTCCAGCTTATAAATGTCTTGTTGATGCTGTCTAATTCAGTATTGCAGGGAGCGCAATAGTCAGCGAAGAAAACGATCACTGTAAACCTTCCAACTTTAGTGAAATCCATGATCTCAACATCCTTCTTTTGCATATCGTTTAATTCAAGGTTGAAAAGCTTGTGGCCTTTTTTCTCGTGGCTACCGGCTGATGCTGATGAAATATTGAGAAGTAATGCGAAGATGATGGCTGCTGTAAGTGAGGTTAACGTTTTCATTTCTTTGTTTCCTTTGTGTTAATTAGTGATTCAAAGATGCGGCGCTTCGAACCCTGAAAAAAGCCGGAATTAAGGAACGGGGGATTCCGCTTAATAAGCGGTGAAGATTGTAGATTTAATCATTTAAGGACCTGGGAAATTGCGCGAGCTGCTCCCCTCTTCATGTGGAGAGGGGGGCGGGGGTGAGGTATTGAGCTTCTTAATTATCCAGTAACTTAATAACTAATAACTCAATAACTACAACACCGTGGCAAACTATTTGTTTTACATTTGTAACATTCAAAAATTCACACGATATGAAGACTCTCTTTAAATCAATACTATTACTTGTAGCAATAAATCTCCTGATGGTGATTAAGCCTGAAAAGGCTCATGCTCAAGATGCTAATGTAAGCTTTCAGGTTTTTTATGATAACCTTGCTCCCTACGGACACTGGGTTCAGCATCCTAAGTTTGGCTATATATGGACTCCAAATGTAGAAGGGGACTTTGTTCCGTATTCCACTGACGGCCATTGGGTCTGGACAGATGATTACGGATGGACCTGGGCTTCTGACTACGAATGGGGATGGGCTCCTTTCCATTATGGAAGATGGGGCAGAGATGATGATTATGGCTGGTTCTGGATCCCTGATGAAGTGTGGGGACCTGCCTGGGTTTCCTGGAGGCACGCACCGGGATATTATGGATGGGCGCCTTTAGGTCCCAATATTTCTATTGATATGGCAATGGACGGAAGATGGCACCCCAGGGATGACCGCTGGGTCTTCATGAAAGAAGGATATATGGGAGAAGCAAACATACATGATTACTATGCTCCAAGAGGAGAAATAGGTGGTTACGTCCATAGTTCCAGTGTTGTAAATAATACCCACAGGGATAATGAACGTGGCAGGACATATAATATGGGTCCGCGCCGTGAAGAAGTAGAAAAGATCAAGGGGCGCCCGTTGAATCGGGTTGAATTTCATGAAAGTGCAAAACCTGAGCATTCAGTAAAAGACAACCGCCTGAATACATATCGCCCGCCAATACAACATGGATCATCAAACATGGGTCCAACTCCTTCCCCTGCCAAAATAGAAAAAATAGAAAACGTTGGCCGTCCTATTCAAAATCACGATCAACCAAGGCAAGAACAACAAAGGCCTGCCCAAAGGACAGAACAACCACGCCAACAACAACCAAGAATGGAACAACCAAGGCAACAAAGCCAGCCACGTCAGTCAGCTCCTCAACAGAGAGGTGGCGGCGGCGGAAGAAGATAACAAATATTAAAATTCAGTGAATAATGAAAGTACAGGTTCCGCATGGAGCCTGTACTTTTTTTATTGCTATACAGATTGGGGTAAAGGATACCGGAATTTACATGAAACTTGAACTAAAGCTGAAAAGATGATATAAATCAAATTTTTCACTGATGGATGTCATTTTAAATAATTTAAACCTTGAATAATTTTGAATTCTAATTAAGATATACTCCTAAAAACAAAATTATGAAAGGTCTTGCTTCATCCGTAAATCCTGGTATTTATCGCCGCAGTTTATTAAAATATCCTACATAGAAGAGCGAACAGGGTACTGAAATAAAAATAACGACCAAACCTCTTGTGAAAATGGTTCTGATTAAATCACCCGTGCAAACCGTTGTTTTGGAAAAACCAATTGAAAAATCGAAAATCTATATAAAACACATGGTAAGCTTACGCTGCAAAATGGTTGTAAAAGACATTTTGAACCAACTTGGCCTGGCTTACGGAGCGGTTGAACTTGGAGAAGTGGAAATCTTAACACACATTACCGATGAAAAGCGTGAGCAATTGGCCAGCGCTTTAGTAAAACCCGGATTTGAACTGATGGAAAGCAAGAAATCCATCATTGTTGAAAAAATTAAAAATATTGTTATTGAAATGGTTCATTACGCAGATGAACTGCCAAAAATGAATTTTTCCGATCATATCAGTGACCGACTAAAGCTCGATTTTCATTATTTATCCCAGCTTTTCAAAGAGGTCAAGGGCATGACAATAATGCAATTCATTATAATAAACAAAATTGAAAAAGTAAAGGAATTGATGCAGTATGATGATCTTACCCTGACAGAAATTGCCTTTAAAATGGACTATAGCAGCGTGGCTCATTTATCCAATCAATTCAAACAAATCACGGGTTTTACTCCTTCCACTTTCAAATCACATAAAAGCCGCATAGCGCTGGAAAACCTGTAAGGCCAGGAAATAAATAGTACTTAAGCATCTATTAAGCACGGGTTCAGGAATGAGCCTGTGCTTTTTTATTGGCAATAATATTTCACATTCTTAATTATCAGAACATAATCCTGACGGGATTAAACCTTTATAGCAAAAAACATTAAACGTATCTGTGCGACCCCGATGGGGTCGAACTTCAAGGAGACTCATGGTTCTATAAAGGTGTGAATCCTTCAGATTCATAATCAACTGGTTCACCTCAATTATCTAATAACTTAATAACCCAATAACTTAATACCGTATTTTTGCATAATGGAAAATTCCACACATATAAAATGTCCAAACTGCGGGGAAAGTATCGTTGTTGAAGATATTATTGCGCATCAGCTTCGAGACGAGTTCAATTCACGATTCAAAATAGAAGTAGCGAAAAGAGAAGAGAAAATCACCGAGGAGTTTCAAAAAAAGGAACAGACCTACCAGCAACAGCTTGCCAAACAAAAAGACGAATTTTCCGGCAAGGAAAAAGCAATCATTGAAAAAGAGGAAAAGCTGCACCAGGAAAGACTCGATCTGGATAAGCAAATTCAGGAAAAACTGAAAGAGAAAGAAGAAAAGCAATTAATTGATATTCGCAAAAAGGTTGAAGAGGAAAATGCTGCTAAAATCAAATTTTTGCAGGAAGAAAAAGAAGAAGGGGTTCGCAATACAGTACTCCTGAGGGAAGCTGAATTCGAGAAACTAAAACTGCAAAAACGTATTGACGTTATTAATGAAGAAAAGGAATTGGAATTCGCCCGTAGAATGGAAGAACGGATGAAGCAGGAATCTGAAGCGATGGTAAAACGTGCCA
>CAILMK010000358.1 GCA_903835275.1 uncultured bacterium
GTAAAGAACAAAATGATTGTACAAACATGGAGAGGAAAGGATTGGGACAAGGAAGACCAGGATTCCGTATTTATTATTAAACTCGACCCCAAAGGCAAGGATACTATCCTGCATGCTACCCATGCCAATGTTCCGGAGAAAAGTGTAGATGGTATTAAAAAAGGATGGAACGACCATTACTGGAATCACTGGAAAGAAGTGCTTGCAGGAAAACCGATTACTCCTGTGAAAATGTAATAAATTCAAGTTAGATCTTAAAGCCTGCAAGTTTACATTTGCGGGCTTTTTTATGACCTCACCCTGCCTGCGGCAGGCAAGCCCAACCCCTCTCCACTGGGGAGGGCTTTAGCTCAAGCTTTCAAAAAGTTGGCAATTCTTTAACAAAAAGAATAAAACTTTTCCTGCTAATTGTATTTTTATCAAAAAAGATTGCTATATTCGTTTTGCCAACATATTAAAAATACAACATTATGAAAAAAGTAGTACTTACTTTGCCCATAGTATGGGCTCTCTTGTGCCTCACTTTCGTGAATGCACAATCATTAAAATCTCACACATTTCCGGTTTCTTCCAAACAAAATGTCATTCCTCCGGGACTGCTAAAAATTTTCTCGGAAATGAACAAAGGACGACAGCAACCTGTAGCCTCCTCGCTCAATAAGGCTACACCAAAGGTTATTACCAAACTTATAGAGCAATACTGGAATTATGGTTCCTGGGGAGATACAAACTTTGTGGTGGAAAACACCTACGATGCTAATTATAATTTAACGGGACTAACAATTCGTTACCCGGACAATTATAACATTTACTCGATCCATAGCCTGTATCGTGTGGTTTACTCAAATCTGCATGAAGTGAATATACCCGCTTCAGCCATAGGTAGCGATATTACAACTTATAACGGAAAACTATTTCTGCCTGCAGTAATGCATGTGCAAAAGATAGTCGCTAAAAAATGGGTGGATACTCAACAAGTTGTTTTCACCTTCGGATCAGGAAATATCTTGCAGAATCAGGTGCAAAAATTCCTTGTGAACGGAGTCTGGAAAGATAGTGCACGCAACTCCTATATTTATGACTCACATAGCAACTATAATGGGTATACCATTGATTCAGCTTCAAGTGGCGTTTGGGTCGAAAAATCAGGGTACAAATCAGATTTTATTTACAGCGGAACCAATATTATTACCGTGAATCGTTCCTATTACAATTCAGCTAAATGGGTATTGTACTATGTAGAGAATAATCATTACAAGTCCGGTAAAAACATTATTGACTATATACTTTATGATGATTTTTCGGGTGTAAAAGACAGCATTATTTACACATGGTATAAATTCACTCCAAAGCCAATGTATAATTCAGAAAACACAATTGGGGGAAATGAATATTTACTTGCGTTGGACAGGCTGATAATAACTACAAGCGGTATTGTTCACAGCGGTGATAGCATTCCGCAGGATTTCAATTCTGATTCCCTACTGGAGGGCAGGATGCATTATTTATTTGATTATAGTAATGGTAATGTTTATAAAGCCGAGGTTAAGGACAGTAATAGTTACGATTCTCATCATAATTTACTTCAATATTTATATTACGTTACTCCCCTCACCCATTCCGATACTTTTGATACCCCGTTATCAGGGAAGAGTTATCAAAACAGATATGACCCTGACAATTTTTTGCGCTATTCATTAGCAAGAACCTTCCAGGATGGAATGGATAGCTTTGCTTTATATTATCGCGATATGTATTCATATAATATCGCTACCGGCATTGAAGAAAACTCAACTGCAACTAACGGAAAAATATTACTCTACCCAAACCCTTCCCATAATAGCCTTGTAGTAGACCTTGGAGATATTCAAAATGAAGAAGGTGATCTTAGGGTGTATAATGCAACCGGTATCATGGTCTTCACTGAAAAACTATCCCAAAACCAAACCCAACTGGATGTATCTAACTTTCCGCAGGGAATATATATTGTGCAATTCATCGGAAAAAGCTCAAATGCTTTGAGCAGGTTTATCAAAGACTAAAAGTATTTATTTGACTGGTAATGGATAAGGGTGGGCAGAAATGCTCACCCTTGTTTTTTTATTGCTTATAAAATCGCAATTATGATTATTTTCTGATCTTTGCATAGATTGAAAAAAGTAAATAGAATGACAAAAGCTGTTATAGAAAAAGAAAGCCTGTCTTTCTTAAAGAAACTAAAAAAGAACAATAACCGCGAATGGTTCAACAACCATAAAGACGAATATATCCTTGCGCAAGAAAATGTAGTTTCATTTGCAGATGAACTGTTGGCAGAAATGAACAGGCATGATACTATAGAAACGGCATCCGGCAAAAAAAGTATACACAGAATCTATAGGGATGTACGCTTTTCCAAGGACAAAACTCCTTACAATGCAGAATGGAGCGGCGGATTCCGCAGGGCAACTAAAAAACTACGTGGAGGTTATTATTTTCATATCGAACCGGGGAATTCGTTTGTTGCGGGTGGATTCTGGGGTCCTGAAACAAAGGATCTGCAAAGGATACGGCAGGATATCGATTATAACTATCCTGAGTGGAAGAAGATATTCAGCAATAAGACATTTAAAAGCACTTTCGGTGAAATGATCGGAGAACAATTAAGTTCTGCCCCGAGAGGGTACGCAAAGGATCATGCCGCTATAGACTTACTGCGATATAAACAGTTTTTAATCCGACATGATTTTACTGATGCAGAAGTTTTGGCTCCTGACTTTGTAAAGAAAGCCAGTGATGTCTACAAAAAAATGCGCCCTTTTTTTGATTACA
The DNA here is from genome assembly GCA_903835275.1 of uncultured bacterium. Lineage (GTDB taxonomy): Bacteria > Bacteroidota > Bacteroidia > CAILMK01 > CAILMK01 > CAILMK01. The sequence goes on from CAILMK010000358.1 coordinate 2,812, forward strand.
TGAGTGAAGTATTGACTACAGATGCAAACGGGGAATCAATCCTGGATTAAGATATTTTTTGACTTACGTCAAGCATTTACATGTTCAAGTATTATGTTTCTGTGAATTGTATATTAAGTGCCCATCTCTTAAAAGGCATCCTTGTAATTTTGCTGCAAAATGAAATCTTGTGAGCCAAATTACTAAGAAACTGCTTGTCATTGCCGGTGTGTTTTCAATTATCTTTATTCTTTCCTGCAAGCATGAGCCATTCCCCGGTCCAACGCCATTGAATAAAACTGTGGATACTACTACAAGCCACCCGGTGGATACTACTCACAAAGATACCATCACCCATGTCACCGGAAGTCCTTGCAGCAAGGATACGGTATATTTTACAAATACTATTTTGCCTTTGATAATTTCCAGTTGTGCAAGCCCTCATTGTCATGATGCCGTTACACACCATTCAGGTTATACACTTACAACTTACGCTGGAATTAAAAGACTCGTTGTCGCTGGAAATCCTAATGCATCTAAGTTATATACCATCCTTTCTGCTACGAAAAAAAGGATGCCTCCTGCCGGTCCTCTGACGAGTACTCAAAAGACCGATATTTATACATGGATACTTCAGAATGCCAAAGAGAATACCTGTACGGATAATAGTACATGCGATAGCACGAATGTAAAATACTCAGCTAATATTGCTGCAATAATGTCCGGGAATTGTACGGGTTGTCATTCCGCATCCATTGCATCAGGAGGAATAAAACTTGATTCTTATTCCGGGGTAACTGCTGTTGCTCAAAATGGTCAATTGATGGGAGGTATTCTGGGTACCCTGGCAAGAATGCCACAAACCGGAAATCCTCTTTCTTCCTGTGATATTGCAAAGATCCGCAAGTGGATCAGCGATGGAATGCCTAATAACTGATCACAAAACCATTTCTTCAAAGAGCTGTTTTAGCATTTCTCCCGCGTCCTTACACAAACCCGGATGTGTTTTGGAAGTTTGAACTACCGTACTGCGTGTGGCACTTAACCAACGGAAACGATCAGCAATGGGTAATTTCCCTATGGGCCCGGCATCATCTCCACCCTTCGCTATTGCACACAAGGATTGAAGATATTCCTTTATTTCCTCTATATCCAGGTCATTGGAAAATGCACCCAGTTTTTCTTCATCAAGTTCATAAATAGCCTGTAAAAATTTCTGTCCGGCGCAATATAAAATAACGCCAACGTTCATAAATTCCTCGCGTTCCACACGTGGAACTATGCGTATAATGGCATATTCAAAAAGATTATTCCCTTGCATGTTCCACCTCCTTTACAAATATATCTGAGTGAGCAATGCGTGTTTCTAAAAACTTGATATAGGCGTTCCTGTGTTCTTCATTGGTTGCAAAAGGCGAATCACCAATAAGCCATTCATCAGGAATCAATGCAACAATGCCACGGATCAATTCATTGGTAAGAATAGGTTTAAATTCCCTATCCACTTCTTCCATTTCTGTTGCCTGTGGCAATAATACATGATCCTTTACTTGGGCAAAAGCTTCCACCGCTTTCTTATCCTGGTTGTTCCAGGAATGATGAAAATACAATGCACCGCCGTGATCTATCAGCCATAACTGTTTATTCCAGATCAGCATATTGGTATTCCTGCAAGTGCGGTCTACATTCATCAGCAAGCTATCCAGCCATACAATTTGCGAAGCAAGTTTTGTCGGTAAAGTTGTCACCGCAGGA
>CAILMK010000359.1 GCA_903835275.1 uncultured bacterium
ATTGAAAAAATTTACGATAAAATTTACCAGGACGGTATAAAGTCAAAGTCATTTCAAATTCTTGTTAAGTAATGTGTTGCAGGAAGTGGAGTAAGCTTTGTACATCCACATAATGGACCATATAATGAACAAAAGTGCGGGTATGGATAAAAGCCCAACCATCACAAGTGAGCTGATATCATTGGATGAAAGTGCGAGGTCATGGCTGGGATTGCTAAGGCGTTTTAACAGATCAGAATTTTTCAGCGGCAATGTCGCAAAATATGAAAGCGGTACTGCAGGGATCATAGCAATCCTTGCGAATGCCTGAGTGCCGAATACATCTATTATCCTGAAAGATGAAGTTGAAAATATTTTGCCTGTTATATATAGTAGCGTTGAAAATATCAGCCAGCTGATGACGGGTTCTGAAATTTGAAACCACATGGGAGCATCTTTTCCTGCATGTAGATCCACTACGCCGTCAAAATTTATATTGACAAAATGCCCTCCGACGGCAGCGATGATCATTGCAAGAAATCCGATACCGAGGGCCGTACCTCCGGCTATGTATTCCGAAGGATTCAGGCGCCAGTTTCTGTTACTGAAGTTTGGTGAAGTATTATCCATTGTTCTTTGAATTTTCAAGTTGGGAAATTTTTGCGATAAGTTCGTCGAGGTAATTCCGTACGCTTGGATAGCTCCGGTTCATAATGTTTGCCATTTCCTTCAGGCTTCCGCTGTTTTTGATGAAACTGAGCACGAAATCCTGCTCCTGTTCATTTAAGCCTGCCAATAAGGGCATGCTGTACAAGCCTTCCACTTCGGTATCGCAGGAAGGACAAACTAACTTTTTGACGTTCAGGCGCGAATTGCAACTGGGGCAGGCCTGGGGGAGTCGTTTAACAATAATGTCTTTGTTCATATAATTGATGTTAACGCAACAAAATTACAAATAATTTGAATAAAATTACGTTTTGTGTAAATAATATTTATATTTGTACCCATAAAACTTAAATATTATGAAACATTTCAAAGTTCTTCTCACAATTCTTACTATATTAGTATGCAGCACCAAATCATTTGCCGGAATTGATCCAAATCTGGCTACCAAACTTCAAACAGCATTGGATAGTGCCCGCAAATCCCTCAAACTGGAAGGCACCTCAGCGGCCATTAATATTAATGGCACTACCTGGGAAGGAGCCAGCGGCAATTCCTATGGAAGCCATCCTATGACGACGGATATGGAACTCTGCATCGGCAGCGATACGAAGTTATTAATATCCACTATATTATTGAAGCTTCAGGAAAAAGGAATCCTCAGTTTGGATGATACCATCGGAAAATGGCTGCCTCCAATGAAAAATGTAGATCCACAAATCACTATTCGCCAAATGTTGAACCATACTTCAGGTATTGCTGATTATCTGGGTTCACTAACGGGATTTGCAGATTCTATTATGAAAGATCAAAGCAGGAAATGGTCCCCTCAGGAGCTGGCAGGTCATATAGGTACGCCGTATTTTGCCAAAGGCACCAACTGGGTGTATTCCAATTCCGATTATCTGCTGGCAGGAATGATCATCAAGGCAGCGACGCATGATACGCTTACGCACCAATTACATTCCTTTATTTTGAATCCTCTGCAGCTTGCCAATACCTATATGGATAGCGAAGATACTCTGAAAGGAGAAGTGGCGCACCCATGGGAAAATGGTTATGACATTAAAAGCTATTTATATAGTCCGCGTATTGCCATGTCCTCTTCAACATGGTCGGCAGGAGGGATGTATTCCACTGCAAGAAATATGGCAGATTGGTACCAGGCTATATTTACGGGAAAGGTTTTGTCAGATGCATCCATGAAGGAATTGCTCACATTTGTGAATTGCAATCCAGCGTATGGTATGGGTTATGGGCTGGGTATTTCAACAGATACATCCAACGGAAGAAATATACTAAAACACGGTGGCGCCATTTTTGGATACCTAAGCAGGAACCTCTACGATTCCATTGGTAAGATCAGCATTTTTGCATTGGTAAACCAGGACGGAATAGAACCGCAACCAATCGTTACAGCTTTACATAAGGTGCTCATTGAATATCAAGCGACCGGCATAGAAGAAAACTCTCAAGAGGTAAGTGATTATTCCATTTATCCGAATCCTTTTTCAAAAGGTTTGAATATTCATTATACACTAACTTCATCTGATAATATCACTATGAAAATAACAGATATTACAGGGAAGATCATTGATATTATTCCAATTGGTATGCAATCCACCGGTACACATGATTTCACCTGGAATGCACCTGTAAATGCGCACTCAGGGGTGTATATATATAGTATCAGCGGAAAAAATGGGATAAGCAGCAAGATGGTGGTGAAAAACTAAGCTTCTTCGCAGGCACAGGGTTAAAACCCTGCGCTACGCATACATTAAAAGAAAAAACGGGGCTTAAACCCCGTTTTTTTGTGCATTGTTTTTAGATATGAATAGAATAGGGTTTCAACCCTATTCAGAATTATTCATAATTGGGTTAATTTTTAATCCAGTCATTCTCTAACATTGAAACGTATTTAGGATAATATTTGCCTATTCCATAAAGTTTGAACTGGTAAGGGAATTCGTAGTGAAAATGAGGGATGAATTTTCCCGTTTTGCTATTATATTTATATGCGTATATCATAAGATAAAACCCTTCCGAATTGAATCCCTCTATTCTTGTTCCCTGACTTCTTTGCAAAACCAGCAAATCCGGATTTTTGTCATTATCGAAATCAGAAAGATAAAATCCATTAAAAAGAATTCTGAAATTCTCTATAAATGTAGGTTGCTTTTTTTCAAGATCGTAAATCATTGTGATATTCAATCCGCAAGCATTGCCTGTGCATTTAAAACTGATTGGTGAATAAAGGAATTTCTTCCCGCACACTTCAATTATTTTAGGGTTATCAAGATAATTATTAAAGTTAAAGTTGAAAGATTCGCAAT
>CAILMK010000360.1 GCA_903835275.1 uncultured bacterium
AATGCCGTATTTCGTTTTGATGAAGAGAGCGCTCTAAAACGTGCTCTTGTTTTAGATGATTTACAAGCTCATAATCGCGCTTTAGGACTCCTTCATGGATTCAAATGGGCCATCTATGATAAACATATTCATTACAGATGATGGGACACTTCCTCCCGGATCAGTAATTATTTGATATTCTATGTCTACTTTATTATTTCCTTTCGGTACCAAATTCCATGTTTCATCCATTTTTTTGACACGTACCAGACCGCTTTTTTCCGGAATAGATGTAGGAAATGCATTCCCGGTAACTGTAACTGCTTTCTGAGCATTTTGGATGACCCGCGCATGGGTGATAAGATCCCTGTTCTCTACAGGCCAGGGCGCGGTAGTCATCTGATAGCGGTAGTACTCCGTATTGCTAATGGTCTTTATAATCTTGGCGCCTGTACAATGATATACCCATTCATTATAAGAAGGATCATCTTCCAGTAAACTAACCATTGCTGAAAGTGAACTGCTTACAGATGTGATCATCTTTACCGCCTTTACATCCGAACCGCTTAGGTTTTTTGTATAAACCTTTATACCATTTTCTTCTTTCTTCAACACCCAATCGGAAGTAGTGAAGGAAGTATTGAAGATTACTATGATTCCAAGAAGGGTACAGGTATAAAGGATTTTACTTGTCATTATTTATTTATTCTTTTTCCACTTGATTGTGCATCCAATCGCCTTGGTGTTTTCCACCTTGGGATATTCGTGCTTCAGCAAGGAGTTAACAGCATCCTGAACGTATTTGTTCTTTACTTTGCTTGCATCCTCATAATTGTCATCTATTGCCCCAATATAGCGGACCATCATTTTGTTCGTTTTTTCAAAGCCCTGTTTCTGTAAAACATAGACATGAGGCGTATTGGTAGCACCATAAGTGGTTGCTATATGTTGGTCTTCATCATACAAATATGGAAAGTTAAACTTGGCATCCTTGGCACGTACTTTCATGCTGTCGTAAGAGTCTGACGCATTTGCCTCTACATCATTGGAATTGATCGCAATCACCATATATCCCTGTGGGGCGTATATTTTTGAAAGTTCCTTGATACGCTCCTGGTACGCCTTTGCATAAGGACAATGATTGCAGGTAAAAACAACTATAAAGCCCTTGGCTTCCTTGTAGATACCCAGGGAAATAAACCTTCCGTTAACATTCAGTAAGTTGAAATCCATGGCTTCATCTCCAACTTTGTAACCACCTTTCCCTTCGGCAAAACCGAATGAAGTTAAACCTAAAACAAGCAGTAGAGTTGATAAAATATATTTCATAAAAATTGATATTTAGTAGTGCAAATTTAGCTGATATTGGCTCAAATATCCTGCCACTTCAATTTGATAATTTTAAAGTTCACACAATTTTGCATAAATTTCAGGTTTTTGTAGCGATATGGGATTGTTGAACAATGTTTTCAAGTGGCTGATACTTGACAGAATGGGGCAGATCGAAGCTTTTAACAGCTCGCCGCAGCAAATACAAAGCAAGATATGGGATGACCTCATGGTTGCTTCGCGCAATACGGAGTGGGGAATCTTACATGGATATTCTGACATTAAGTCATATAAGGATTATACTAAACGCGTTCCTGTTCAGGATTATAACAGCATCAAGCCCTATATAGACCGAATGATGCACGGCGAGGAAAATATTCTTTGGCCCGGCTCAGTGAATTGGTTTGCCAAATCATCCGGAACTACGGAAGATAAAAGCAAATTCATTCCTGTGACCAAGGAATCTCTTCAGGATTGTCATTACAAGGCAGGGAAAGATATGTATGCCATCTATTATTCCCTTTATCCGGATGCAAATCTCGTAGATGGGAAATCGATGGTTTTGGGAGGTAGTCACCAGGTCAGTAAGTTCAATAAAGATTGTTTTTACGGTGACCTGTCAGCTGTTTTGCTGCAAAACCTCCCTATCTGGGCAGAGGCGAAGCGAACACCTTCATTATCCATTGCACTCATGGATAACTGGGAGAAAAAAATAGATGAGATGGCGCGTGCTGTCATGAATGAAAATGTTACCAATATCCTCGGGGTCCCTACATGGACTGTGGTATTGATCCGCCGCCTGTTTGAACTGACGGGGAAAGATAATCTTGCTGATATATGGCCTGATCTTCAATTATATGTGCACGGAGGAGTTAGCTTTAAGCCATACCAGCCATTGTTTGAGAAACTGATCCGCAGCGATAAAATGCGGTATATGGAAACCTACAATGCTTCGGAGGGATTTTTTGCCATCCAGGACCGCGCGGACCAAAACGATCTTCTGCTTATGCTGGATTATGGGATCTTTTATGAGTTCATTCCCGCGGAAGATATCAACAAGGAAAATGCTGAAGCCATAAGGCTGGAAGATGTTGAGGTGGATAAAAATTATGCCCTGATCATTTCCACCAATAGCGGGCTTTGGAGATACATGGTTGGAGATACTGTTAAATTCACTTCTATACGACCATATCGAATTTTAATTACCGGAAGGACACGCCATTTTATCAACGCTTTCGGCGAAGAGGTAATAGTTGAAAACGCGGAAAAGGCTATCAGTGAAGCAAGTACTTTTACGAGGTGTGTGGTCAGCGATTATACTGCTGCCCCGATCTATTTTTCCGATGATGGAAACGGCGCGCATGAATGGTTAATCGAGTTTGAAACGGAACCGGAAAATATGGATGAGTTTACCAAAAAGCTTGATAGTAACCTGAAAGAAATAAATTCCGACTACGAAGCTAAAAGGCACATGGATATTGCCTTAAGAATGCCGGTAGTTCATAAAGTGGATAAGGGTACTTTCTATAAATGGATGAAAAGCCGTGGCAAACTTGGTGGACAGCATAAGGTTCCGAGGCTGAGTAATGACAGAAAATATGTGGAGGATATTCTTGAGTTCCTCAAAAACTAAAGGAGAATATTATAGTTGTTTTTTGTAGGTATTTAACTGCCACTGGTGCAATTCTTCTTCCTCAGTTCTTTTAGCCCTTTGCTTGCGCTTTCTGATTTTCTTAATTCCGCTCTCATCTTCATCATCATAAGAGCCTCCACGACCATTTCCCATTGCTTTAACATTTGTTCCGGCAGCAGGAGGATTTGCAGGCTTTTGTGCAGCAGGAACCGGAGCAGGTGCT
>CAILMK010000361.1 GCA_903835275.1 uncultured bacterium
AAAAGAATTTGCTCCAGGAAGGCGTTAAAAAAGAGATCATTGACCGGATCAATACATTGAAACCTGAATCCCAAAGACAATGGGGCAGGATGAATGTGAACCAGATGCTTCGCCATACACATGATGGACTCAAAGTTGCTTATGGAGATATTAAAACCGAAGCAAATAAAACTACGGGAATAAAACGTGCGCTCATGCGTTTTGTGATCATGAAAACCGATCTGGCTGCTCCAAGAGGCAAGGCAATCACAATGCCTGAAATAGATATGGTGGAAAGAGGGATAAACCCTGAAAATTTTCATGCTGAAAAAGAAGCCTTGATACAAATTGTAAGTAAATTTCCTGAGAAGCCAACCTATCATACCAGCAATATGCTGGGCAAGATGAATGATGCGGACTGGGCGCGCCTCAACTATACCCATTTTGATCATCACCTGAAACAATTCGGAGCATAAACTATTTTATTGCAATACGTATAGCCTGATGATTTCTACTAAAATACTCTGGATCGGATTTAATGTCATGGTAGCCATGCTATTGATGTTGGACCTTTTCGTATTCAACAGGAATAATAAAGTAATGAAAGTAAAAGAGGCCCTATGGTGGTCTCTTTTCTGGATTGGCCTCGCAGTAGCGTTTAATGTATTCATTTATTTTAATTCCGGAAGCAGTGCCGCCCTGCAGTTCCTTACAGGCTATCTGATCGAGGAATCTCTCAGTGTAGATAATCTATTTGTGTTTATTCTGCTCTTTTCGTTCTTCGAAACCCCTGTGGAATACCAACGCAAGGTATTATTTTGGGGAATAATCGGGGCAGTATTTTTCCGCGCCATTTTTATTCTTTTTGGATTTTCAATGCTACAAAAATTTCATTGGATCACTTATATATTCGGAGCATTTTTAATTTATACCGCGATAAAAATGTTCCTCCAAAAGGATAGTGACGTAAATCCGGAAGGCAATCCAATTACGAAAGTTCTGGGAAAGATTATTCCTGTAACAACCAAATATCACAAGGGTAATTTCTTTGCAAAAATTGACGGAAGGAAATTCGCCACTCCCCTACTGGTTGCATTGATTGTTGTAGAAACTACTGATATTGTTTTCGCGCTCGATTCCATCCCAGCTGTGCTCGCGGTAACGCCGGATGCGTTCATAGCATATTCATCAAATATATTCGCCATCCTCGGATTGCGTGCCTTGTATTTTGCATTGGAAGGCATCATGCGCTTATTCCATTATTTACATTATGGCTTGTCTTTGATCCTGCTTTTTATCGGAGTAAAACTGGTGATTGGTCACTGGGTGGAAATAAACACGATGATATCACTTTCCATAGTTGGCAGCATTCTGATTATTTCAATTATTGCATCATTACTTTTTGAAAAGAAAGATTAAATAAAATGATACGTTCCTTATGTCATATCCCAATGATGCCCATACGCAGCGAAGCACGCCACGGAAGTGAAATGGTGAGTATGCTGTTGTTTGGCGAATCCTTTTTTGTTCTTGAAAGTAAAGATGTATGGCATAAGATCCGTTGTGAATACGACAACTACGAAGGATGGATACGAACAGGAAAGATCATTGAACCTGATGCAAATTTTTGGAAATCCTACGATGAAGAAAAACCTGTGTATGCGGAAAAACTATTGACTGCAAATGAAAATTTATTATTAAGTCCGGGATGCAGGATGCCATTATTTGATGGAAATAAATTCGGTTCCTTTTACAAGGAATATGAATTGGATTCAGTCGAAAAACTTTCTTCAGCTTCTTTACCTGACAGAATAAAAGAATCTGCTCTTACCTTTCTGAACACTCCATATCTATGGGGGGGCAGAAGTATTTTCGGAATTGACTGCTCGGGATTAACACAAGTTGTTTTCAAAATCAATAACATTAAACTGCCTCGCGATGCCTGGCAACAAGCCGAACACGGAGAAACAATTTCCAGCCTTGATGAAACAAAGTGCGGCGATTTGGCGTTTTTCTCTGAAGGAGGCGATAAGATCACACACGTTGGCATACTTTTGGGAGATGGTACAATAATCCACGCGTCGGATTTTGTACGCATTGATAGAATTGATGAAAATGGAATTTACAATACCTTCCTCGAAAAATACACTTTGAAACCTGTGGTGATAAAACGATATAACCCCTAACCCCCTAAAGGGGGAACAAAACAAATTGCCCCACCCCAACCCTCCCCCAAGGGGAGGGAGTTAAAGTCCTCCCCTTGGGGAAGGATTTAGGAGGGGCATATGGAGAAGGACTTAAAAGATAAACAACACTCAATATGAAAAAGACATTATTACTCTTTGCCATTGCAGCCACACTTGCATCATTTACTTTCAGCATCGGGCAGCCATTCCCTACCATGAAAGGGCATACGCTTGAAAACAAAGAGATGACATTGCCCCTTGATGTGATGCATAAATTCACAGTGGTTGCCATTGCATCCTCCATGCGCGCGCAGGAAGATCTTGACACCTGGCTGCAACCTATGTATTCCTCATTCGCAGAAAACCCTATGTATCCAGTGAATCTATTCGTTATCCCGATGGCGAATGGTTTTATACTTGCAGGTCCGGAAAAAGTAGAAAAGCAGATCAAGGCAAGCATGGACAAGGATTTCTATAAATACGTTCTTGTGTATAGCGGAGAAGTTGCTCCTATACGCAAGGCACTTGGCATGGATGAAAAAAACAAACCGTATTTATACGTTATAGATCCCCGCGGCAATATCACGTACAAAACTTCCGGGAAATATACCGAAGCGAAGATGGAAGAGATTGCAGATAAGTTGAGTGAGTAAAAAAACTCAATTCGATAATTCGATGATTAGCAAATGAGATAATTAATCGTTTTGTCATTCAGTAGGAAACTTGCCAGTGCTAGTGACAATGTGGAAAAATGAAACGCATGAATCTTTTGTACTAAAAGCGAAGTGGGCTTAGTGTAGAAAGGAGGAATTCAACAACACTCTTCAAATTTATCTGTAACACTGGCAAGGTTCCTCCTGAATGACAGCGAGTGTATTCTTCGCTTTGCAACTTTTCAACTTCCCAACTTTATAACCCCTGGAAATACTTCAAAATATTATCCACTTCAGAATTCCAGTAGGTAAAATTATGTCCGCCGGGAATGATATTGAAAACTGATTTTGATTCCGGAAATGTTTTTGAATAAAACGTGTAAAACATTTTTGTCTGGTAAAACGGAACCAGGCTATCCTCGGAAGCATGCCCGAAATAGATCGGTATCTTTAACTTGGCAATATCATGTGAAGGATTATCCTGCGTTTGCCATCTCAGGTGGAATTTTGAAATGCTTCCGTACACTCCTGTGATGAGATTGTCCTTTGGTTCTGTGATCTGGTCGTAGTCGCCGGAAAGTGCTGCACCTGCAGTGAATAATGTGCCCGTTTTTTCCGCGATCATAACCACGCCACGTGCGCCGGTAGATAAACCCACCAGATAATTTTTTGGTGAATTAAATATCCCATATTTCTTTTGAAGATAAGGAATCATTGTATCGCACAGCCACGTGAGCGTTGGATATTTCAGCCAGTCTTTTCGTGTCTGCGGATAATAATGCGAAGCATAAATACTCTTGCCCATTTCCGGCATGATGAGGCGGTATCCCATTTTCACAGCCTTCTCGCAAAGTGTAGTGCTGTCGCACCACAATGTCCTTGAAAAATTCCATCCGGGCAGAAGCAAAATATCACCGGAAGAAGTATTCAATCCGCTCTTTATATCCACCGGAATATCATTGATGTATACAGTTTCAAATTGCACAAAAGGAGTAGTATCCCTTGCAAAAACAAAGGATGAGATCATGATCAAAAACAAGAATCCAACCACTCCTGCTGCTAAAATACCCGAAGACCGTCCATTCATCTATTAAGTCATTCAATTACACCTACAAATATATGGGTTTTCGCGGTTCCGGTATTTCTATTATCTTTGCGTAACATTGACTACAAAGTACACGTTCAAGACAACAAACAAACACAAACAATTATGCGACAATTAACTAACCGCTTATTAAAATTTTCCTCTATGGCACTACTTAGCGGAGCACTCCTTTCCTGCCATCCCGGCGATGGGAAAAAGGCAGCAGGAACCGACTCTACCGCTTCTTCTTTCAAAGTGGAAGCTGACCGTTTTGCAGAATTCCAGGTATTACGCTATGAAATACCGGGTTTCAATGAGCTTTCTCTTCAACAGAAAAAGCTTACCTATTATCTGTATCAGGCGGCTCTTTCAGGACGTGATATTATCTGGGACCAGAAGTACCGGAATAACCTTGCCATCCGCAAAATGAATGAGGCTATTTTTTCTACCTATAAAGGAGATAAGAATTCTGAAGACTGGAAGAAATTTGTAACCTACGCTAAGCGTGTATGGTTTTGCAACGGCATCTACCAACACTATTCCAGCCTGAAAATGTTGCCGGAATTCAAGTTTGATTATCTCAAGGAATTAATAAAAAATTCTGACGTATCCAAATTGCCGCTTGAGAGCGGACAAACCGCAGATCAGTTTGCTGACTGGGCGAATCCGATCATCTTTGATCCGAATGTAGATGGTAAAGAAGTAAACCTCGCCAAGGGCATTGATAATATCAAGGAATCCGCGAATAATTTTTACAGCGGACTTACCCAGAAAGAAGTGGATGCTTATTACAAAAGTAAAATTGACACCAAGGATACCATGCCTATCATGTACGGCCTTAATTCCAAACTTGTAAAAGAAGATGGCAAGATTGTTGAAAAAACATGGAAGGTGGGTGGCATGTATACCCAGGCCATAGAAAAGATCGTTTTCTGGCTGAACAAGGCTGTGGAAGTTGCCGAAAATAACGAGCAAAAAGAGGCTTTGCAAAAGCTTGTTAAATTCTACCAGACGGGCGACTTGAAGGATTTTGACGACTACAATATTGCATGGGTGAAGGATGTGAATTCGCGCATAGATGTTGTGAATGGATTCATAGAGGTATATGGTGATGCTGCCGGTATGCGCGGTTCTTATGAAGCCATCGTTTCCCTAAAGGATATGGAGGCTACCAAAATGATTGACAAGATTGCGAAGGAGGCACAATGGTTCGAGGATCATTCCCCGATCGCTCCTGAACATAAAAAGAAAGAAGTAAAGGGTATTACCGCCAAGGCGATCAACGTAGCTATGGAAACAGGCGATGCAGGTCCTTATACTCCTATAGGAATCAACCTGCCGAACTCAAACTGGCTGCGCCAGAAACATGGTTCCAAGTCTGTTTCACTGGGCAATATCATTAAATCCTACAATGAAGTAAGTGCAAAAAGTCCGAGCATAGATGAGTTTGGATTCAGCCAGGAGATCAAGGACAGGATCAAGAAATATGGCGCGCTTGCCAGCGACCTGCACACGGATATGCATGAAGTAATCGGTCACGCTTCCGGACAAATAAACAAAGGCGTGGAAACTCCTGACCGCACCCTGAAAAACTATGCCAATACCCTTGAGGAGGCGCGTGCCGACTTGGTTGGTTTGTATTACATTATGGACCAGAAACTGGTGGATCTTGGCGTGATGCCATCCATTGAAGTTGGGAAGGCACAATATGATAACTACGTACTGAACGGCCTGATGCTTCAACTCAACCGCCTCAATCCGGGAGAGAACCTGGAGGAAGCACACATGCGTAACCGCCAGCTGATTGCTGCATGGGCCATGGACAAAGGTAAAAAGGACAATGTTATTGAAATGACCAAAAAAGATGGCAAGTCCTATATCCATATTAATGACTATAATAAACTCCGCGATTTATTCGGCGCTTTACTCAAAGAAATTCAACGAATTAAATCAGAAGGGGATTATAAATCAGCGACTGATCTTGTTGAAAATTATGGAGTAAAAGTGGATCAAAACCTGTTAACCGAAGTGAAGGAACGCTTTAAGAAACTGAACATTGCCCCATACAAGGGCTTCATCCAGCCAAAACTTGTTCCAATAATGAACGGAAATGATATTACTGACGTTAAAGTAGAATATCCTGCTGATTTCGCAGAACAGATGTTGGAGTATGCAAAAGATTATTCCTTCCTGCCTGTGAAAAACTAATCAGGGTTTTTTCATCGTAATTGATCCCCGGTATTTAAGCCATGCCGGGGATTGTTGTTTTATTTCGGATTGTCGATTGCGGATTTTTTGGATTGCGAATTGCGAATTGTCAATTGCGAATCTGTTAACCTATTATAAAAAGCACTTATGAAGTATACTTTGAACTTAGTTGAGGAATGGGATTATGGCGATATACTCATCTTACCGGAAAATTTACAGGTGCCAACTAATCAAGATAAATATAAGCCATATAACGACACCCGGGTAATTTTAC
>CAILMK010000362.1 GCA_903835275.1 uncultured bacterium
AAAATGACTCCTCTGAAACTGACTTTGCTTGTAAATAAAGGAAATTCCGTTCGTGCTCAAATCGCTGAGGTATTCAAGAATGAAGCGGCAAAGATCGGTGTGGATATAAATGTCGTTGTCATGGACCTGAACCTCATGACTAAAAACGAAATCAGCCATAACTTTGAAATGGGGTTTTGTGCTTGGCAGGGCGTGCCCGTTCATGCCGACCCCAAGGGTACCTGGGCTTCAGAATCTGCTAACGGTGGTAGAAATATCCTTTCATTTGGCGATGCGGAATCAGATCGTTTGATAGATTCAATTCGCATTGAATTAAATGATGAAAAACGCATCAGGCTATACAAAAGATTTCAGGCACTTGTGTATGACCGCATGCCCTGCCTGTTCCTGTACGCATACAAGGGGAAGGTAATTATCAGCAAACGCTTTACAAATGCTGACCCATCAGGGCTGAGACCGGGTTACAATGAAGCGGGTTTCAAGCTGAAGGAATAAGCTCACTTTTGGCTCCTTGCCTGATTAACAGAACAAAAATGTAATATTGCATACCCGAATAGCAGTTTTTATAACTGCTATTCCTTATTTATGCTTCAATACATCGTCAAACGCTTATTGTATATGCTGCCTGCACTTCTGCTGAGCATTATACTGGCGTTCCTTTTGAGCGAGGCAAGTCCCACTGATCCGGCAGAAGGACTCCTGATTGGTGAAAGGGACCAGAAAGTACAGCATTCATCCAGAGAAACCATAATTGCCCGCTATAGGGAACTCAGGCATAAATTCGGGTTAGACAGACCTGCATTTTATTTTTCAATTTCCTCCTATTCCCAACCGGATACCCTGTATAAGGTTCTTCAAAGCTCCGATAGAAAGATGCTTGCAAGGCTTGCAGACACCTATGGTGACTGGAAAGAGATCAGCATCTATTATTCATCACTGGATGAACTCGAAAAAGCTGTTGATGAATTAAAGGAAAAACATCCTTACAATGATTCACTGCTCAATTTGAATGAATCACTCACAGGATTGTATCACTCATACAAAAAAGAAAACATTCTTTATTTCCTGAATAATTTATCAGCACAATCTGTTTCATTTCCCTCTCTCCAAATGCAAATCATTTCCTGCAAAAGGGCATTTGATGATGTAGAAAAGAACAGGAACAGTTATAGCAAATACATTCCAACCTTTCATTTTTATGGATTGAATAATCGCTTCAATCACTGGCTCGTCAGCTTATGCAAGGGCGATTTTGGTGAATCATTTTCTGAAAGAAGGCCGGTCATTTCAATATTAAAAGAAGCCATTCCATGGACCATTTTATTAAACGGTATCGCCATACTTATTGCTTTTTTAGTTTCCATTCCTACAGGAGTATTCATGGCAATTAAAAAAAATACTTTTTACGATCGTTTTATATCGGTACTGCTATTCATTTTGTATTCATTGCCGGTATTCTGGATAGCCACGCTGCTCATCATATTTTTATGCGGCGGAGATTATCTTAATTTCTTTCCAAGTTCAGGAGTAAGTGACCTTCCATCCAATACTCCCTTCATGCAAAAATTGCCCGATATTTTATGGCACCTGGTGCTTCCCGTTTTTTGTTTGGGATACGGATCATTTGCTTTTATATCGAGGCAAATGCGCTCCGCAATGAATGCAAGTTTCAGCCAGGAATATATCCGCACTGCACGCGCAAAGGGCCTGGATAATTCAACCATTACATGGAAACATGCTTTCAGGAATGCGCTTTTACCAATGATAACATTAACGGCAACCATACTCCCTGCACTCATCAGCGGATCTGTTGTAGTAGAAAGTATATTTTCATATCCGGGCATAGGACAGAAAAGTTTAATCGCTGTACAAACGCAGGATTATCCTGTCATTTTTGCGTTGCTTATTATCACAGCATTGCTGACCATGACCGGAAACCTGATCGCGGATATTTTATACGCGGCAAGCAATCCGCGCATTTCATTTACAGAACAAAAAAAGTTTGATTAAGGAAGATAAGACATATCCCCCCTCCTACAGTGCACTTTTGTGGAAGCAATTCCGTAAAAGCAAGGCAGCATTGTGGTCATTGAGGATGGTTTATCTTATACTTTTGATTGCTTTGTTCGCCGATGTTCTTGCGAGTGATAAACCCATTTATTGCAAATACGAGGGCAAAACATATTTCCCTGTTTTCCATGAGTATCTTGTAAAAACAGGACTTGCAAATTCTCAACAGATAGCATGGAAAAAGATAAAACCCGAAACTGCACTATGGCCACCGGTTCGGTATTCCCCACAGGAAATTGATCTTGCCAATGCACAATTTGCAGCACCCGGCGGAACGCAAAATATTTCTTCCCCCAAATACAAACACTATCTCGGGACAGATGCACTGGGGAAAGACGTTTTGAGCGGAATGATACACGGAACACGGATTGCACTTGCAGTAGGAATTTTTTCCATGCTTATAGCCTCCTTCATTGGTATACTGGCAGGTGGATTGTCTGGCTTTTACGGTGATGATGGAATAAAGATCAGCAGGGCAAGTTTGTATACCGGAATACTATTTTTATTCATCGCATTCTTCTACGGATTTCAATGCAGAGCTTTTGAAATTGAAGACGCGATGGATGAATCCTTTGGGGCAATGAGCATACAGCTATTCATAAGCTCAATGCTATTTTTCGCCATTCTCATCTTTGGATATTTTATCGCAAAACCCCTGAAGAAATTAAAATTTCTCGCAGTTAAAGTTACGCTTCCCATTGATATAATCATTTCGCGTTTTGTTGAAGTATTTACTTCCATCCCGAAATTATTTTTGATATTCTCCCTGATTATAATGATCAAGCCATCATTATACCTGATCATAGTGGTGATTGGGCTTTTATCATGGACGGAAATTGCGCGTTTTATCCGTGCGGAAATGCTGCGCATCCGCAAAATGGAATATATAGAATCTGCCACTGCTCTGGGCTTACCAAAGTGGAGGATTGTCCTGCGCCATGCCTTGCCGAACGCACTACCACCTGTATTAATAACCATTAGCTTTGGAATTGCCGCGGCAATACTGACAGAAT
>CAILMK010000363.1 GCA_903835275.1 uncultured bacterium
CAGACACTACAAGTGTGCTTCCCGCCATTAAAGTACGCACACTTATTATATGCGGCGAAGAAGACAAAATGACTACTTTGGAAGTAATGACAAAAATGAAAAATGCCATTCCGGATTCCGAAATGAAAGTAATCCAGGGGGTAGGTCACTTGACAAACCTTGAAAATCCTGAGGCATTTAATTCTATCCTCCTTGAATTTCTTTCAAAATTCAAGGCTTAGAACACTCGCTACTCAATTTCAATAGACATGATATTTCCGATGATATCCTTTGCTGGGAAAGGTATCCTATCCTGGATAAAAGGGGAACCCGGCCACCAGGTAGCATCATGGAATTCCTGCGTAAACACCATTAACATCTGGTTATTCGGGATGGCTGATACAGTTTCATTTACATAACCTACTGTGCGCAAATTGTTCTTTTCAGGACCGATACGCCAGATAATTTCTGTGGGTTTCCACTCTATTTCAAAATAAAAATACGGCCCTCCAAAAACTTCATCGTCCTTGATCGCGTATTTTCCTGTCAGTGCTTTATAAAACTGGTCCCAGCGGTGAATGTTATAATACTTGCCTTTATATTCTATCGAATCAGCACCCATGGTAAATCTTTTTACATCATGGCAAGCCATATCCCAGTTGGTATAGGTCACCATTACATTATCAGCATCCGCAGATGTTTCCTTCGGAATATCTTTACGCCCCGGATAGGAAGTTGCCGGCCAGAAATGTGATGCCTTTAAAATTTCAAAATCTATTTCCGAATAGCCCAGGTTTTCTTTTCTAACCGGATGCAATTTGTTATCATCTTCCTTTGGGATATATCCTCCCTTGCATGTGCGGCGGAGGTTCCAGTCACGGTTATTCTGGCTGAGCAACCATATTGCATTGGTCAGGCCATTCCACAATCCGGATTTATTTAATAACTCAGGCATTTTCACTTTAACTATATATTTTCCATAGGTAAATCCATGTCTGGTAATAAGTCCTACATTTTCTTTTTTCCACTCACCAGGAAGCGAACCCGGAGTAATCATTTCAACCCCATTATCTTTTTTTACACGAACTGTTTTACACGGGCAGCATGAATTTTTTACGGGCGTTTTTATAAGCCCGTTCTTAACCATATTCTTTGCATAGTCAGTGACCGTATATGCATTGCCTTCCACGTCTGCTACCATAGGAATATTATCAAGTGGAAAACGCTGATCTATAAAATGTGTGTATTGCTGAAAAGGCGCTTGTGAATAAAGTTTTTTGCTATTTCCGCAATCTTCCCTGAAGTAAGTGGTGTCCTGATCCTCCTGTTTAAAGTAATGACTGTTTATATATATTCCATTATTCAGATCAGGATGCGCTGCCACTTTAAGTGTGTCCTTTGAAGTGAGCGTTTGAACATTGGCAAGGGCTTTACCTTTGCCGAACAGAAAGTAATAATAAGGCTGATCAAAACTACCATCATTCTTCAGGCTGATATTTGCTACGCTTTGCGGAATTTTTTCCACCTGCTCTTCGGTAGTCACAACAAGAATAAAACTGTACTTCCCTACCCTGGGATTTCTCTGCCAACGATTATTAAATGTATCCTTTAGCTTTTCCTCTTTCTTTACCCATAGGGCATCCATACGCAACTGCTGATCAATGGAGCGATTTGACTTGCGTGCATTTTCCTTTACCTTCCCAAACCAGTTTGCATCTGATTTGATATAGCTTATCAGTTCCTGCACCTGGGTTTCCCTGATAGTTACATCCTCTAGTGCGCCATAATAAATTTTTTCATTCCTTGGATTACCAATGATTCGGATAGAATCCTCTATGTTGTGGAATTTATCATCGGAAGGAATTTCCATACTACTCGCAAAAGTTTTTGCCGGATCCTCCCAACTACCATAGAAATTTTCCAGGGAAAGTGGATTCTGTTTATCAATCAATCCTGCCTTGTCCTCGGGCATTTTATAGGATTCATTCTGGTAATAAATTTTATACTTGAATTTCTTAGACTTTCCCGAAACATTCTTCAATGAAAACCTGAACAGGAATTTACCACCTGCAGTCTGGCTGACTGAAGGTATTACGAATCCATTTTCGATGGCTCCATTGTAATCCAGGAATAAAGTATCCTTGTCAATTCCGTTATTCCAGTTTACAAAAGGATGAAAATCCTTCACAACAAAATCGTTGACATGAGTGCAGGAAACAAATAAGCCACTTACGACTGCAAACAGAAAGAAAGGAATTACGCGGAAGTATTTCATAAAAAAAGCACCGGATGCCATTGCTTCCGATGCCTGCAAATATAATTTATCGCTGAATACTTTTAAAGACTTGTGATTAATAATGTACATACTTAACCTTAATATCTGCATTGTCTCCACTTGAATTAACCACATAGATCAAGCCATACCAGTTATCAAGATTAAAAGCCACAACACTTCCGGCATTGCCAATATATCCGGATTCATTATTGCAATTTTTAATAATCGGGTAAAAGGCTGTTATATCATGTAGGTTATCAAAATCAGCCTGGCTTAAATTTGTTGCTGAAAAAGAACCCTTGTTAGCTACGGGCCATTTACTTACATTTTCCCAGTCGTAAAAATATTGAAAAACAGACAATCCATAACTAGAGCCTGGCGCGGTAATAGCCCTGTCCGGGCCATTGTAACCTAGATCAATATAAGAATAAGGGGTATCGAAATCATCCTGGCCGTCATTCACCGATGAAGGAGGTACTATTCCACCGTGGAGTGAAATAAAACATTTTTTATAAAGATCATCATTGTAATTGGTAGAGGAAACATTAAATTCCGCTGAGTAAAATGAAATAGGAATAGGAGAAATCACATGTTTTTTACATGATCCAGTCAATAAAAAACAAAAACAAACCATTAAGCAAAAAAATATCTTTTTCATATTAATAAAGCAAATAGCCCAATTTAAAGTTGACAGAAAGTCCCATACTGCCATCACTACCACTTGAAAAATGCAAAAGATTAGGACCATAATTCCTTGCAATACCCGAGATCATGGTGCTTTGCGTATCGTCATTAGCCATAAAAGTATAATATTCAAACTTAAAAGAAAAATCATAATAAAAATGCCAGAACATCAAGTGCTGTGTGCCAATGCCTATGGCTAATTTTGCCATGGGAACATCAAAAAATGCATAGGGAATCGTGGGCCTTGCAGTAGGATCAGCTAACCCCCTTGCGGAAAAGTTAGGGTCAAGTTTATCAGCACTACAATCACCTGATATGTCTGCGGTGCCATACCCCACTTCCGCTAAAAAATATGAACCTACAGGGGCCTTCCAAACCTTTCCCGGGTAAAATTTGTATATCCCAAAAAAATACTGACTGTTTATGATGCCTTTATCAATACTGCCACCTGAAAAGGAAGAAGTTTGGCTGTACAAATCGCTGCCACCAAACATTCCCGCTGAAATGGTACTATGCTCATTGATTCGAAGTTCCGCCTCAATGGTATATGCATTATCTAATAACACCGGGCACAGATCTGTCTTGATTAAAAAACGATCTATGAGATTTTCATTCGTCTGCGCTTTTAACTGCAAGCCGCAAAAGCAAAGAAATATCATGAAGTAACTTTTCCTCATTTCAGAATTTGTTGAAAAGTGTTAAAAACCAACCTGTCCAGGTTTTCCTGTTTGGGATTAATATCAATGAACTTAGCTTCACGGTAAACGATCTTGCAATTTGAAAGATCCGCAAGCACCGTTATCATGAACAAGCCATTATACTCCACTATAAATGTGTGACAAAAATAATGAGTGCCGTATTTTTGAATTAGTTCATTAAAATCAGGGGAGAGGATCAGATTGGCAGAGAGAGGCTCCACAGTCTCACTATTAAGACCATTGCTTTTCCTCTTGATATCAAAAAAATTACTCGTGCGTACCATTTCATTTTTGAGCCTGGCTATTTTATTGAAATAATCAGGATCTATATTATCTGTAATGCCCGGTACCGCAATATTGAAGTTCATGATATTTCCTGCCCTGAGGAAAGATTTGTACAATTTTTTTTCACAGGCATCGGTCTGGTCATTTTCCTTAAGAGCATCATTATTTTCCTGCATAGCGTAAACATCAGGACTCAATACAACGATCTTCTTAATTTCGCCTTTTGCTGGCTTGAATTGCTCGTGTTTTTCCACGATCTCAAACTGGAGCAAATCGCAGGAATAGAAAGCAAAACACAAGAGGGTGAAAGCAAAAATCTTTTTCATTATTTTAATTTGTTTTCAGCAAATCCTGCATACTTTCCATGTGGATACTGTTTTAGATATTCATTAAAATATATTCTGGATATACCTGAACCAAGATAAAAATCGGAAACAAATGCCACGTAAAAAGTGAGCTCCTCATTCTTTTTCTGTGTAAGTGCACAACTCTTAATATAGCTATAGGACAATTTTTTCAGGTCACTGCCACTAAGTTTTCCGAGGAAGCCTTCCAACTGCCTGCAGTAATAACCGTAATTATCATTTTTCCTGGATTTGTCCTCGGTTTCTTCTTTAGGCCTGTAATTGGCAAGCCATAATATATTACGGGCACACATTACCTGAAGCCATGTATTTTCAGGATAAAAGTGAAGCCAGCGCATGCACAGATACATACTTTCCACATAGTTTCCGCTATTGAAAGAAACAAGAATATTTTCCATCCTTGCCTTGTATCTGAAACTTATAAATAGAGACGAATCATATTTTTCAATTGAAGGAGTGGAATTAAGATGCTCAATAATTTCATTGATCGCAATCGTCCTTTTATCAAGATTGGGATGTGTAGAGTTTTCATCATTACCATTTTGGTCAGATGACCCTATACTGATATTGTCAGCATTTTTTTTCATCATGGAACTATCCACATTGAAATCCTTGCTGCTAAATGATTTTTTAAAATCAAGTTTTACATAATCATATAATGTATCATTGAAGCTGGTTGCAATCAGGGCGGATGAAGCCTCCCTGTAATTATATCCGGCATTACTCGTCAATTCAATTCCCATTGCATCCGCTTCCATTTCAAATTCCTGACTGTAATGCATCAATACATTGAATGCATTGCTACCCGAAACGGAAGTAAGGTTAAATTGTTTTTTCAATGAGTATTCCTTTACAAAACTTTGCTCCCCATGCTTTTTGATCAAATGCGCCAGTTCATGCCCAAGGATAAATGCAAGTTGCGATTCAGTACGCAAGCGGCTGATCAATCCTGTCGTGATCAAAATAGTGCCGTCAGGAAACGTGAACGCATTCACAACAGTATTTTTCAGGATGTATATTTTGTAGGTGCCTTTCATTGAAGGTCTTGATTCAGTAAGCCTGTTAGCAATGGATGCAACATAATTGGTAAGTGAATCACCATAAAGAACATTACCGTTCATGACGATCTGCTTCACTTCGCGATTTACTGCAACGTACAGGGGTTTCAAGTCCAAACGCGAAGGTGCCGCTTTGGAAACAAGCTCATCAGGAGTTCTGTTCAGCAATTTTTTTAATTCAGCTGCCCCTTCAGAACCTACCTGTAAAGGTTCATAATTGGCCTGACACATCACAGGACTATATCGGCAGAATATTACCAACAGTAATATCAGGATTTTTTTCATAAGGCAAATTTAAAACAACACGGTCTATTATCCAACGTAAAACCCAATATAGGCTCCAATTCTATTAAAATATCAAAATAAAAAAAAGCCCCAGGGCTTTGGACCCCAGAGCTTTTTCATTTGATTTTAATATTATTCTATTCTCGTAACTTTCAGGGTATTGATATCCTGCCTGCCTTTTAAGCTAAGGATATAAGTTCCGGGAGCAACTCCGTTCATTTCAAAGATCACATTATTATCTCCGGAAGTTAAATTTATTTTTTGTTTTGCCACGGTGCGGCCATTCAGGTCAATTAAAGTTAATTCCGCTTTCTGGTCTTCTTCACTATTTACATCAATAAATAATTTCTCTTTTACCGGGTTCGGATAAGCCTTAACACTACTAAACGTTACAGGGGTTTGCACCGCACTAATTACAATTTGTATGCTCTTGCTTGTTGAGTATGTACATCCACTTGCATTGGTAACTTTAAGCACAACAGTATAAGTGCCTGACTTGTAATTATGCATTGGGCCGCTGGTGGTATCATAGGGAGTCAGATCGCCATAATCCCAGGAATATTTAGAAGGTTTGCCTCCCTGAGTAGAATCCTTAAAGGTAACCACGCCATTATTATCCAGATAGGTAAATGCAGGCTTTAATGCCGCCGAGTAAGTAAGTGAAAGGCCTTTTGTTGAATCACTGCATCCTGCAATATTTGCACCTTTTACAGTAAATAAATCTCCCGGATTTATAGTTGATGCAGCAAATGAGTATGTATTCTTGGTGCCGCTATACAACAGGGTACTATTTTGATAAAACTTATAGCTTGCAAGCGTATTTGGAGTAGCGGTGAGCGTAACATTATCGCTTCCACAATACTCAGTAGAACTCGTACCCGAAGCACCGGAGCTCGCAAGCTTCATTACAGGAGGAAGTGAAACACTAACGAGGACAGAAGAGCTTGGTGAACTGCTGCATCCGCCGGAACTAATACCTGTTACCGTCACCTTATGGGCACCGGAAGTAAATTTGGTTGTTAGTACATTACTGCTTTGTTTCAGGCTGAGTATAGTCGTGCTATCCATAAATGTATAATAAGAAAATCCGGTTCCTGCAGTGAATGTAATAGAGCCCCCTGCACAAATCACCTTGACATTTGCACTTAAAGAAGGTCCTGTAACAGGCGGGCTCAATTTTAATTTAAATGGTGCACTTGTCCCGCTGCATCCGGAAGAATTTATGACTGTGACTGTATAACTTTTTGAGGTATCCTTTACATAAATGGAATCCGCGGTAGACCCATTGCTCCATGTATAGGCTGACCATCCCGATGATTTCAGAACAATTGAATCGCCGAGTTTGCAAACGGATGACGAACTTGAAGTAATCACAGGCTTGGGAGGAATCAAAATCGAAATAGAGGTTTTATACGTGGAAACCTTACCCTTTGCGTCTTTTATTGTAAGAGACGCGCTATCGGGAGAAGCATAATTATAAAATGTATACGTAGGATTCTGGTTAGTATCTGTTGCCGTAGTAGAACCATCTTTGAAAGTCCAGTTATAATGAGCAACTGTACCCTTTGAAGCATCTTTGAATTTTACGGGAGTACCGGCACAAATAGATGTTGGACTATAGGTGAAACTTGCTGACAAAGATGGAACAGGCCTGTAAAAGAATGTATCGCTCCAGGTGGTATCATTATCCGTTGCTGAACCACTATTATCGCCGGAAAGTACGCAAACATAAAATGCAACAGTCCCACCCGTTGCTAATTTGCCAGTGGGGGGTATCCAGTTAAATTTCCAGTATTTCCCTGTAGCCGCTGTGATACCTTTAGCGGAATGAGAAATGTAGGTTCTCATTGATGAGCCAATCAATTTACTTGACATTGAAGTATTAGCAGTATCAGAACGCCATAAAATTCCAAGTGGTTTTCCAGTAGAACTGTCAATTGCAGTTACCTGAAATCCGTAACAGTGTCCTTTGCCAATATCAGACTTGGGATAAGCAACAGCCATCTGGAAAGTATCCGATGCATATCCTAACGTAATATTTGCCCCTTTTGTGCTAAATCCATTTAACACAATTTCGCCCTTGTGGTAATAAAGCTTGTTCTTGGTATGGCAATGTGTACAATTGCCATATCCGGCAACTGAGTTATCGTTTGCATAGCCCCCGGCCATTCCCTTTGTATTTGCAAAGGCGTAAAACCAACTGCCGAGAACCGCACCCAGCAAGCTGATCACAATAAAAGATTTAAATAATGTTGATGTTTTCATGCCTGTAAAATTTAGCCGAATTTAGCTAAATTTTGTATAGTCAGACAGATAGGCGGATTTTTTTTGACTTTTTTTAAAAGGGACTGATAAAGTCAGAAAGAGATTGAAAAGATAAGTCCCTGTCAGACAATATATTATTTTTGTCG
>CAILMK010000364.1 GCA_903835275.1 uncultured bacterium
CTAAAATGGTTCCTACACAGCATGAACTAAAATCTCGTCCGCAGGTGGTCAATTTGATCCGGTGCGGGGTGGTCAATTTAGACCGGCATCAGGTGGTCAGTTTCGTCCGGTGGACGGTGGTCAATTTGACCGAGTTTTCCAATCTATACCCGTGTATCCACCAAGGAGCAGGCAGAAACCAACCTTAGCCTTGAAACTCAAAGAAAGGCTTGTGAACTATTTGCCCTTAGAAATAACTATCCTGTACTAGCCTCCTTTGGAGGAACCTATGAAAGTGCTAAGACAGATGAGCGGAAGGAATTTAAAAAGATGCTTTCTTATGTAAAGAGGAGCAAGATCAAAATTTCCTTTATCATCGTGTATAGCGTGGACCGCTTCTCAAGGTCTGGAGCTAATGCTATGTATATCGCATCTGAATTGAAAAAGGAAGGTGTCATGGTACAAGCAGTGACACAACCAGCCGATACAAGTACTGCCAGTGGAAGTCTTCAACAGAACATCCAGTTTATTTTTTCACAATATGACAATGAAGTCAAACGTGAAAAAGTTATTGCAGGAATGCGGGAAAAAATGCTTCACGGATATTGGCCAACTATGGCTCCGACTGGATATGATCACCA
Source organism: uncultured bacterium (assembly GCA_903835275.1). Classification (GTDB taxonomy): domain Bacteria; phylum Bacteroidota; class Bacteroidia; order CAILMK01; family CAILMK01; genus CAILMK01. Next base: position 621 of record CAILMK010000364.1, read on the forward strand.
CCGAATAAATGGAGAACAGAAAATTGTCGTCAATGAGAAAGGCAAGATTTTAAGAAAACTATTCATTTGGAAAGCCGAGGAGGACGTGTCTATTGTAGAATTGTCCCTGAGATCAAAGGCACTCGGATTCTATATTCCGGAAAAACGCTTGTCGAAATTATTAAAGAATCCCTTCTATTGCGGCATTCTCAGCCATAGTCTTTTGGATGGACAGGTGATTGAAGGAAAACATGAAAAAATGATTTCCCAAGAAGTCTTCCTTAAAATTAATGAACTCCAAAATAAAAATCACCAACATTATAAACATGTAAAGGAAAGCGAGCCGCATCCATTGAGACGGTTTATCAGGTGTGCTGACTGCGGTAGTGGCTTTGCAGGATATGAAGTAAAGAAGAAAAGAATCCATTACTACAAATGCAGCAAGAAGGGATGCCGGTGTAATAAAAGCGCAAAGCACATGCATCACTTGTTTGGAGAGCTACTTAATGATTACACATTGGATCCTCAATTATTACCGTTCCTTCAGGAGCAACTTACCGAAACGTATGAAAGCTACAACGAAACCGATATGCAGCTTGGCATGGGAATAAAATCAGAGGTAACTGCCCTAACCAAAAAGATCGAAACCGTTGAAGAAGGTAATGCATTAAAGGAAATTGAGAAAGATGTTTACCTGCGTTTAAAAACAAAATACAAGGATGAAAAACTGAAACTTGAGAAAAAATTGCAAGAAATGGATTCTGAGATTTCGAACCTTGAAGAATGCCTTGAATTTTGTCTGAATTTTTCTTCTAACTTGCACTCTGTGTGGGAACTATCAAACTATGCTATGAAGCAGAAAGTACAGAATGCTGTATTCCCCGAAGGAATCTTATATGATCGTCAAATAGATGGTTTTCGAACCTCTGATGTGAACTTGATTTTTCAACTAAACCATTACTTTTCAGAGAACTTAGAAGCAAATAAAAAAGGGGTGAAAAGTTTTAAATCCTTTTCACCCCTTTCGGTGATCCCGCTGGGATTCGAACCCAGGACCCCTACATTAAAAGTGTAATGCTCTACCAGCTGAGCTACGGAATCTTTTTCGTAAAACGAGGTGCAAAGTTACGTTTATCCCATATCTAAA
>CAILMK010000365.1 GCA_903835275.1 uncultured bacterium
AATAAATTATCTTATAATTTCAACCGCGCCAAGCTTTCTTGGTATACCATTGACCCGTTATTCTTCCGCGATAACAGCCTTACCCCTGCCTATGTAAAGGCGGATAAGAACATGCAGAGCAATCACTACGAACGTGAGGTACTGCAAACGGAAGTATTCCCGAATATACAATTACCCAATGGTGTGCCGGGTACCCAGCCTACTTTTGACCTTGCTTTTTATCCAAAGGAAAAAGGACCGTATAACTTTGAAACAAGGCCCGATCACCTGGATCAGAATGGATTCCTGAAAAATCCTTCAGGCAAGTGGGCGGGCATACAACGGAGTATACAAACCACGGATTTTGAAGCAGCTAATATTGAATACATAGAAATGTGGCTGATGGATCCGTTTATTTATAATACCACCGGAACAGGCGGGGATCTATATGTACACTTAGGAAATATTTCGGAAGATATTTTAAATGACGGACAGCGCAGTTGGGAGAACGGGCTTCCCACCTCTTCCACTCCCGCGAATGTAGATACTACTGTATGGGGCAGAATTCCGAACGGGCTGGAAGTAACCAACGCATTTGACAATAATCCAACGGCACGCCAGTACCAGGACGTGGGTTATGATGGTTTAGGGCCATCAACGGGTGATGCAAACAATGATGCAGACGAAAAACAATTTTTTGCGCCTTATATTAACACCTTGAAGAAAAGGCTTGCACTTGGCCCAAATACCTCTCAGGGCTTAAGTCAGGAAGCTTTTGATAAATTGACAGGTGACCCTTCGGCAGATAATTTCCATTTCTATACGGGATCGGATTATAATGCAAATAAAACCGACATCATTACCTGTTATAAAAATTACAATAACCCGCAGGGAAATACTCCCGTATCCACCAATGGTACCACCGCAGGTTACGGTTCATCCAATCCGGATGATGAAGATATAAACAAGGATTATACCCTGAGTCCTCCTAATGAGGATTATTATGAATATCATGTAAAAATTAATCCTTCTGCTTTTGTAAAGGATAAAAACTTTGTTACTGATGTTTTGAAAGTACCCGTGACATTGAAAAACGGAAAAACAGAAAACGTAACATGGTACCAGATCAAAATACCGGTGACAAGCTTTACCAATAAAGTAGGAAACCTGACCGACTTTAAATCCATTCGCTTTATGCGGATGTACATGACAGGCTTTCAAGATTCCACCATATTGCGTTTTGCACAACTGCAACTGGTGCGCGGTGACTGGAGAAAATACATCTTCTCACTAAATACTCCCGGTCCTTATGTAACCACTGACCCTGCACCGGGTGAGTTTACAGTATCCACAGTGAGCCTTGAGCAGAACTCCCACCGCAGCCCTCCTTATGTGATACCTCCGGGAGTACAACGTACCATTGACCAGAGCACACCTGACCAGATACAACAAAACGAATCTTCCATATCGCTGAAGGTTTGTAACCTTGCCGATGGAAATGCGCAGGCAGTGTTTAAAACAACGACGCTTGATATAAGACTATACAAGAAGTTAAAAATGTACACTCATGCTGAAGGTGCTACCCTGCATGATAACGATATGCATGTCTTCATCCGGATGGGTACGGATCTTACAACCAACTATTACGAATATGAAATGCCTCTGAAAGTGACACCTTTGAATGCCACCAGTAAAGATGCAATATGGCCGGAAGATAATAATGTGGTTCTTCAATTATCAGATCTGTACGGTGCAAAACAGCAGAGAGAAATTGATCACGTCAGCTTATTATTACCTTATATACGCCCCGCCTCTGATGGAAAAGGAACCGTTTCCGTTATTGGTAATCCGGACCTTGGAAACATAAAATCCATACTCATCGGAGTCCGGAATCCCAAGGATAACGGGCAACCGGTATGCGGTGAAGTATGGATAGATGAATTACGGGTAACGGATTTTGATGAAAGCGGCGGTTGGGCAGCCAACGCCACTGTAAAAGCCAAACTCGCTGACCTGGGAACACTGGCACTATCTGTAAACCGGCGAACGATTGGATTTGGAAACATTGACCAGAGCGTGCAGCAGCGAAGCCAGTCAGATACCAAAGGATTAGATTTTGCTTCTTCATTTGAGTTGGGAAAATTCCTGCCGAAACAATTTGGCATCAAAATACCGATGTACTATACGTACTCGCAAACAACGAGTACCCCGAGGTTTAATCCGCTGGCTCGGGATTTACCATTCCAGGATGTCATAAACTCATATATTGAAAGCCCGGCAAAACAGGATTCTGTATTAAAGGCTAACGAGGATTTCACATCGCGAACGAGCCTGAACTTTACAAACATCCAGAAGGTGCGCGGAGCAGGCAAAAAGAAAACGCATTTTTACGACATAGAAAATTTCTATGCAACCTATTCCTACTCACAGATATTTAAGCGCAATATTGAAGAGGTATACGACTATGATAAAAATTACCGTGCCATTGTGGGATACGCGTATACATTCCCTGTAAAAACGATCACCCCTTTCAAGAAAAAAGCAGGCGGTTCAGCAGCACCTCCGGGAGGTCCGCCGGGAGCACCGCCGGGTCCGGGCGCAGCACCGGCATCCCCTAATAAAAAAGAAAATCCATACACAAAATTAATAACGGATTTTAATTTTAATCTTCTGCCTACATCCTTCTCCACCAGTGTGGAAGTACTGCGGCACTACGATGAAATATTGTACCGGAATACTGATGATTATAAAGCCATCATTGTTCCTATGTATGATAAAAGTTTGAAGATGAACCGGAAATATGATTTCCGCTGGATGTTCACGAAATCATTAAAATGGTCTTTCTCCGCGGGATCTACAAGACGATATGATGAACCCGATGGAAATATTCCTATGGGACAACTGATAGACAGTTTACGGCGAGGCGGTATTATGCAGGATTATACAGAGCTCAATACACTGACGTATGATGTTCCGATCAGTAAATTGCCGTTTATGGATTTTGTTTCATTGCAAACAAATTACGTAGGGCAATACCACTGGATGGGAGCCTTGCCTGCACGACCTGAACTCGGTGCCACCATATCGAATTCGCAATCACTGAGTGGCAATTTGCAGATCACTATGCAAAAGCTTTATGACAGGGTTCCATTCTTCAAATACATTTTATCAGGAAAAAGTTATGCCGATAAAATAAGGGCTGAAAAACAAAAGGTACTGAATGACAAACGGGCGAAGCAGGGACTGGATACCACTGCCAAGCCGAAAAAGGTTCAATACAATGCAGGAGCCATCAAGCTCGCTGAAGGATTTACAAGGGTATTTCTAAGCCTGAAAACGGCATCACTTACCTATTCATCCACAGATGGTACTGCCTTGCCGGGATTCCGGTATTCGCCTTCCTTCCTTGGCATGGACCAGACACCGGGTAATTTTGATGCTCCGGGCTTTAAATTCACCACCGGTATGCAGGAAAGTGCCACAAAAGTTTTAAACAGGGCCCGACAGGAAAACTGGGTCACACAGGATACAAACCTTTCGGCATACTTCCTGCGGAATCATTCCACTAACCTGACGGGACAGGCAACCCTTGAGCCTATTAAAAACTTCCGGATAACCCTTGATGTTACCCGTAGGGAAAGCGTGAATCACTCCTCAATTTATAAATGGAATGGAACCGATTATGTGGAAGAAAACCCAATAGATGCGGGAAGTTTCTCAATGTCCTACTTTATGCTCGGTACTGCTTTTTCAAATAATGACGCTATCTTCAATCGCTTTGAGGCCTACACTCATATAATCTCGGATCGGCTCGCCAGCAACAATCCTAAAACGCGGGGTGGACCAAGAGACAGTGGTTATGTTAGAGGCTATGGGGAGGCGCAGCAGGATGTAGTATTGTATTCATTCCTCGCGGCATTTACAGGAAAAGACCCGAATGCCGTGAAGCTAAACGCCTTCCCAACCATACCCCTGCCCAATTGGCGTGTAAACTATACCGGACTGAGCACACTTCCGTTTATAAAGCAATACGTCAAGAGCGTCAGCATTACCAGCGGATACCGATCGACGTACACTATTGCCAATTACCAGAGTACCCTTGGATGGGATCCGAATGCTGAAGCGGTACAGGGCAAAAATCTGGATCCGCAAAACCGGATCGATAATTTCTCTCTCACAGAGGATTTCTCCCCGCTGCTTGGAATAGATATAGCATGGCTGAATAAATGGACATCAAAGTTTGAGTACCGCAAGAGCCGGAACATCGCTTTCTCAATGACGAACCTTACGCTGACAGATGTAAGCACCAGTGAGTTTATTATTGGAGGCGGATACCGGACTAATAAACTGTTATTACCATTCAGGGTGGGACGAAAGAAAAAATACCTTATGAATGATTTCAATTTTCGCGTGGATTTCTCGATACGGGATAACCAGACGAATTTGCGCGTACTGAATCAGACAACTTCGGAACCATCATCGGGTGCACAGGTAATAAGCTTCAAACCATCGATAGATTATACCATCAGCAAATCATTATTGCTGAAAATATTCTGGATACAGAATATAACGAATCCGCACGTATCCAACCAGTACCCTACTTCGCAGATCAATTTCGGATTTAGCCTGAGATATACACTGGCGCCGTAGGCGCAGTTATGAGTTAAAAATATAATAAGTGTACATATAAAACAAAAAAGCCAATCTTTCGATTGGCTTTTTTGTTTTATGGTGTAAAAGGAAAACGGAACTATTCATTATCAAGGTCCATCTTTTCCAAGTCCTTATTCAATATCTCCAGTATTTCCCCGGTACCGATAACCTTTGATCCTTCCCTGAAATCAAATTTCATTCCTACACTCAGATAGTTGTTAAAAAAGCTTGATGAGGCCATGGTAATTTCTGCGATAACTGAATCTCCGGGATAAACAATATCAGTGTCCAGAAATACCAGTTGTCCGGAAGTTTGCATCAGGGTAAATTCAAATTTCAAACCCGGCCTATATCCGGAAAGAGCAGGAGCATCTCTTCCACCTTCCTCCGTTGAAAGGTAATCAAGTACAGCTACAAAATCGGGTTCGTTTTTAGTCATTCAAATTTACTTTTTGATCAACGTGGTTTATACTCTTCCTTCAACAATCCAAACACAGGGGAATCCTCTAATTTTCCATCGTAAAAATAGCGCTTCCGTATATATCCTTCCTGTGTAAAATTGAACTTCTTCAGCAATTTTATTGAGGGTTCATTACTCGGACTGGTAAATGCCTCCACCCTTTCCAAATTCATCGTAGTAAATCCGTATTCAAGAATAGCGCTTACGGCTTCCGTCATGATGCCCTTGTTTTTAAACTCTTCCTTTGTGAGTACATAACCAAGTTCTGCTCGGGAATGTTCGGCATACCAGTTATGAAATCCTGCCGCACCAATAACCACTCCGCTTGCATTATCGACTATTTTAAACTGGACCATTGTACTCCTGTAGGTAGTATATCCGCCAAGACTTTTATTCCGGTCCCGCGTATAATCCTCATCAGTATCCAGTCCAAGCATTACCTTGATCTCATCCTTTTCATAATTTTCATAAATAAAAGCAAGGATCTCCGGTGTCAATTTCCGGAGTGTCAATCTTTCTGTATGTATTGTTTCGAATTCCATTTTATCAAAATTAAGAATTTGAAGGAAGAAAAACAAAAAACCCCGCCGATGGCGGGGCTTTAGTATCATATTCAATATTATTTTTTGACCCGTTGTTATTTCAGCATAATCATTTTCCTGGTAAGCAATGTATTCCCTACAAGGATCTTCGCGAAGTACATACCTGCTGCCGCGTGATAATTATCAGTATTGAATGGCAATGTATATTCACCGCTCTCCTGAACAGCATCCACCAATGTGGTAAGTACTCTTCCCTCCATATCATAGATGGAAATATTGATGCGTGCACTTTCAGCAAGTGTATACTGGAATGTTGTACTGTACTTGAATGGATTCGGATAGATATTCAGGTTGAATCCTTTGTTATCCTGATCCTCTATACCTGTGACGGTACGTGCAGGACCTTTTTTTGCGGAATCTTCAGGTGTTTCCTCAGGACAGGTATTCACAGTTATGGTTACAGAGTTTGCCTTGCTGCAACCGGTAGATGTGATTTTCTCTGTCAGCGTATACTTGGTAGTTGCAGTAGGTTTTGCATTTGGATTTGAAACCGTCCCGGAAGAAAGCCCTGTGGTAGGCGACCATGAATAAGTATGTCCACTGATAGTTGCAGTACCCAGTGAATCTGATTTGCCTTTGCAAATAGTTGCATTGGAACCGGTAGTTGCCAGTGGCAAAGGATTTACCGTTACCTGTACTGAATTGGAATTTGTACAACCTGTGGAAGTAATTTTTTCAGTCAGGGTATATAAGGTACTCGTTGTAGGATTTGCTGTCGGCTTGGAAGAGCTTGAGGAAGAAAGCGCTGTTGTTGGTGACCATGAATAGGTATGTCCTGTTGTACTTGTTGTTCCAATGGCAACAGAGCTTCCATTGCAAATGGATACCGGTGAACCAGTGGTTGCAGATGGTAGCGGATTTACAGTTACCTTGACGGTTTTGGAATTAACACATCCCGTTCTTGTAATTGTTTCAGTGAGGGTATATGTAGTAGTTGACGTTGGATTTGCAGTAGGATTGGAAACGTTTGCAAAAGATAGTCCGGTGGAAGGAGTCCAGCTATAAGTATTGCCACTCACAGCACTTGCTCCAATGGATGCTGAGGATCCTGAACAAATGGTTGGCGCCGTTCCTGCATTTGCAGCGGGAAGAGACAAAATTTTTACTGCCTTTCCAAATGTATCAGTGCAACCTGCTGAATTTTTTTCCGTCAGCTTTATCCTTGCATAACCTGAATTGCCCCATGTAATCGAAACACTATTTGTTCCTGAGCCCGACTTTATACTTCCATTATTCAGATTCCAGGTGTAGGTGCTGCCTTTACCATCCCCTGTGTATGTAGTTGCTATTCCGGAGCAGGCAGAATCTGCACCGCTAAAGTGCGCGTTTGGTGTTGGATATACTTTCCCGAATGTATATCTGTGTGCGCTTGTACAGCCGGCAACAGTTACAGTAACTCCGTAATCAGTGGAATCCGCAACGGTAACATTAGTAATTACCGGATTCTGGCCATTATAAACTTTTCCGTTATCACCTGTCCATGTATACGCAGTAGCGCCTGTAACAGAAGAAGCGGTTAATTTTAAAGTGCCTCCCGCGCAAACAGGACCGTTGTTGGTTGCGGTAGCAGGTCTTGTTGGAACAGGATTTACGTTTATGGAAACTGTATCCGTTTTTACACATCCTGATGCAGTAGCTGTTTCAGTTAATGTATATAATCTTTTTGCAATAGGAGTAACGTAAGGATTGGCCAATGAAGATTTCCATCCGCTGCTACCCACCCAACTATAGGTATGTCCGCTGATAGCAGCCACACCTAGTTGGGTTGAGTCACCGAGGCAAACGCTTCTATACTTACCAACGGCTGCCAATGGTGTTGGATTCACGGTAATAACTGCGGAGTCCTTTCTGGTACATCCGCCGGTTGCATAGCTTTCGGTTAAATAATAAGTTGTACTTACAGAAGGAGTAGCCGTTGGATTTGCACTTGTAGAAGTAAATCCTGAAGGGATACTTGTCCAGCTATAGGTATAGCCGCTCACAGGTGTAACACCCAGGGTAACACTTTTTGATGAGCAAATAGTTTTATTGCCGCCTGCATTTGGATTCGGGGTATTTTGTACTGTGTCAATAACAGTAGCGGTATCATTATTAATATTCAGATCCCTTCCTCTGTTAGGATTTACAGACCATGCTTTTATAATATCAATTCCTGTGGAGAAATTATAATATCCTATTGTAATTATTGCTGAACTGTCCTTGGGAAGACTGCCAGTCCAGTTATATGCGTTTTGTAAATTTCCATTGATGCTCCATGTAATGGTTGCGAATGTCAGTGTATCTTTCCCGGAATTTTTCAGGGTAACCTGTACCGGTTTATTGCCACCGCAAATTTTTCCGGTCGGGGTTTTGAATGAAGCAATACCCGCATCAATATTAGAAACCTTTGCAAGTGTATGGATTCATATTTTCCAATCTTTATATCTCCATTGGTCCTGCGAAGTAACCCTGAAAGAATACAAGCCTGAACTGAGATCCATCACCGGGGAAAGGGATTTATCAGCAGTAGCTCCATAGGACATGTCATATGTTAGGCTTGCCTTTGTAAGATTAGTACCCGGTGCAACAGCAACATAATAGATCTGGTGATCGTAATCAAATAAAGAACTATCAGCAACCATTCCGGTAAGCTTTACATTGAATGCATCTGCGTTACCGATTTTCATTCCTGAAGAAGAAGGGCCGCCCAATGCAGCAATGGCATTGCTATCCATTACGTAGTCGCGTATCTGAAGCGCGTTGACGTACATACGCGCCGTTTCACTATCGTTATCTGCAAATAAAAGAAAGCCCTGTTCTTCCTTCGGTGTAACGAAATTCAGAACCGTCCATCGTTCGCCTGAACTGATACCTACGTCACCCAAATATTTTCCATTCAGGTATTCTTTGATCACCGCGTTATTTACATCAACGGTAAATGCAAAGCGGTACCATTTTCCCGGATCTACATGTCCGTAATAAGCGCCCCATATCCCCAACTGCCCGCTTTGATTGATGAATAAACTTGCATCCACGGTATTTCCCGGAGAAGTTTGATAGATGGATACAAAATTTCCTTTCAAAGTATCAGGCATCAGGAAATCCATCACCACGCTGTATCTACGATTGGTAGAACCATCATCCTGAGGAGTGAAATTATTAAATACCAGTATGCCGTTATTTGCATCCTGCCTTGGCACATACATTACTGTCGGATCAGTGCTATCCACGGGTGCAATTCCGAAATTAGAACATTTATCAAAAGTTGGTATCTGCGCTACCGGCGGATTAATATAATTTTTGGTCCTCAATTGCGAACCTACACCGAGGCTTTGAAGGTCTTTATTAAATAACCAGTTTCCCGTGGTTAAAGAATCAGGATAAACATCTGTATATCCCGGTTGACATACAGTGCGCGCCACTTCCCACGGACGGTCGTTTTCAATTCCATCCACACCATTGCGAACGCATCTGTTTACTATGTTGCTATCATTTTCTGTAAAAACCCAAACATCCGCATGTACTGCATGAACCCTTGATAAAAACACACTCCACGCTGAATCACCAACGTGGGAAGAAGCAACCTCAAACGCAGTACAACCGTTTGCTACACAATTCTGGTACCAGGTTAAGCTTGGTATCGTATCCGGATACAATCCGCCATTGTACCAAACCCATGGGCAATTATTAAGAATGCTCCTCATGGCAATGCCCTTGGCAAGTGAGGCTACATTAGGTAATATCCTTGAAACAGCGGTACCGGATTGCTTTACCTCACGTGCCAGAATATCACTATTAAGTCCGGCGACGTCAAGGTATAAATAACCATTATATCTTTCGGCCATTTGCATGGCTTCCACAAGAGTCATGATTTGCGCGCCTTTAAACTGGTTGCCCATATAGGAACCGGCATCAAGAGCCTTTAGCTCGGCAACAGTAAATGTTTCCACCGCACCAATACCATTGGTTACACGGCTAACGGCGCTATGGTCATGAAAAAGCACATACTGGCTATCCCTGGTAAGCTTTAAATCAATTTCAAGATAATGCGTATGCTTTAAAGCATCCTCCATGGATTGCGTCACTTCCTCAGGAAAGATGTGATCATAGCCACGATGTCCTAAAGATTTGAACTTACATTTGCTGAAATCATTAAATGGCAGTTGACACTGCGAGTAAAGATTTAAGTTTAAAAGAAGGAAAGAAAAAAGGAATGTGAATGTAATTTTTTTAATCATGCCGTAATTGAATTTCAAATTGAAAATTGATACAAATTTATGTTTTGTTGATTTCGTTGACAAAATTGAATATGTTTCAGCCAACAAAAGCTGATTATTGTTTACCTTCCTGATGATAAGTATCATATTAAAACATGAAAAGAATCATATTATTACTGAAAACGCTTTCTGGCAGGATTATTTATTTGAGAGGATTACTTCCTGCGGATTACACACAAAATTTCAGAACCATGGATATTAAATGATTCCACGATTATTAATCTGTGTCTATGAGAGAGTTAATTAGTAATAAGTTAAA
>CAILMK010000366.1 GCA_903835275.1 uncultured bacterium
AAAAAAAGCCGCTATACAGCGGCTTTTTTTTATGTTGTTAATATGCTATTAGTAAATGACCAGTTTTGATGTTGTCATTTCTGCATTAGAGGTTACATTCATAAAATACATTCCCTTGGGAAGATTTTGGAGGTTTATTCTATTGGCATTTCCACTGGCATTAATGTTGGATGAATAAACAATCCTGCCATAGGCATCATATATTTTCAATGCGGATTCAGTTGATTTTTCAGAGGTGAAATAAATATCAAATGATCCATTGGAAGGATTCGGAGATATTTTCAATATCGGGGCGTTTGCAACTGCTTTTTCAATTCCGGTACAAACAACTATATTCAGGTTCTTCATTACTGAATCGGAGCAATATGCATCGCTAACCTTCAAAGAAATGCTCCAGATACCTGCTGAATCATATACACGTGTTGGATTTTGAATACTGCTTGTGGTATCCCCAAGGTTCCATATCCTAACGGCATTAGATGGTACATTGGAGTTATCAAAAAACTTCACAGTACTACCAGAACAAGCTGTATCAGGGATATTTGCAGAAACTATAAACGGATTCAATGTAACGGAATCGACTACTCCGCCATAACCGTTCACGATAACCACTACATATTTTCCTGGTTTATCAGCTATAATGGATTCAGTTGTGCTTGCGCTGTCATTATTCCAACGATAAACAGAACCGACATTTCCTGCATCCAGTTTAATTGGGCCGCAGAAAGAACGACCTAGTTTTGTAATAAGTCGTACAGGATTTGTATAAGAAGGTCCTCCGCATTTTTTGCCGGGAGAAGCATATATTTTCAATCCTGCCACTGTATCTACATAATCATACGATTGGCTCCAATTGGTAGCTGTGGAATTATCAAGGAAGGCATTGCAAAGGACAAGAGAAGAACCTCCTCCATTGGCGGCTGCAGGCCACGGATATACCACGTCATAAAAAAATGTATCTATGAAATCACCGGTGGTATTTTTCAAATGGATGCTGCCACCGGAATTGCTCAGTTTTTGACCTATTGGCCATTGATAGGCATGCATCTTTGATACCTTAAAATAAAAACTATCAAATGCAAGGGAATCCCTTGCTATCAGGAAATAGTGCCCTGGCTGCAATAATACCGCCGGAAGAGTGTAAACAATACCTTTGGTAAAATTCAAGCCTCCCAAGGGTAAAGTATCCGTGGAATAATTATACAATTCTATAAATCCCAGATGCTTTTTCCCTGGTGCATTATACATTAACTCGGTGATCTTTATTCCGCTTTTTAAACCATTGAATAAAAACCTGTATGTATAAGGTGTAGTCAACATATTGCCTGCGGAATCGCTAATGCTATCTATGGTAATCGAATAATATTGACCGTCTTTTAGTGATTTTGGAAGATAAAGTGTAACTGTATCATGGGTTGGACATCTCCTGGCAGAATCAATATGATGTTTAAATCCCGTATAATGGTGCAGGCTATCGGCCCCGGCATTTACAGGCTCGTTGAAAACAATTTTAATATGATGACTGCTTGAAGTATAAACTTTAACAATAACAGGAGGAGTTGTATCCTTACTGCTGCTGCTGCAACCGGTACCGGGATTACCTCTCATGGAATAGCCGTTGACAACTGCAATAAAATTTGTAGCTGCTGTCCAGTTAGCCGGACCGTGTTCGCTTTTTGTTTCATCACAAAGAACCAGTGAAGAACCTTTGCCATTGGCAGCTTGCGGCCAGGGTTTGCTCGAACTGTAATTTACTGAATCCACTATTTTTCCTTTGGTATCCAATATGGCTAATTCTTCACCACTATTGTTTAATCCACCGGAAGTCCATTGCCATCCTGCAACAGCAGAATTGGTTATGCCATCGAGCCGGAGGGAGTCCTTGCAAAAAACAATCCTTCCCTTACCTGGCACTGAAACACCTTTCGGAACAGTATAATTAACACCAACAAATGTATAGCCTGCAAGTGAGATGGAAGACGATGTGGTATTGTAGATCTCAAAATATTCAAATGTGTCCGGGCTTTCAGGAGGATTATACATGATCTCCGTAAATTTCAGGGATTGCCCGTGGACGTTGGCACATAAAAACAGACCAAGGCAGCACATTAATAAGATTCTTGACATATTTTCGCAATTATTAATTGGCAAATATAAGTTTCCTCATTGGATTTCTTATCCTAATCTTAACAATTTGACTATCTACGATAAAAATAAAGTACATCCTTTCATTCTGATAATTCTGTTAACAGGTTTGTTTTTTGGCGGCGGTGGCATCTTTTATTTTATGCATCATAGCTTTTTCTCCATTGATTTACTTTTTGTATGTATAGTTGTATTTAGTTCATTATCAATTGCAATTCACTATGTGATTTTTAAAAAAGATGAGCGATATTTAGGAGAAGTGATTATGTATTGCGTTGGAGGCTGGGGATGCCTTCTGACTGCAATATTTTTGGCGGCCAATTTTTTCTTCCATAGCCCTGAAAAAACGACACTATTCTCAATAGAAGACCGTGATGGCTCCTCCACACCTTATTCTTCGTCATTTTATGGAGAAACAGATGCTCCGGAATTCAAAGGATATTCTTATCTCCTTAATTTTGAGGATGATGAAATAAATCCAACAGGCAGTCGGAAAGAGGCTAAGATTACTGAAGCAACAGGCTTATTTGGAATAAAAATCATCCTGAAAAAAGAACTTGAATAGTAAATTAGCTTTGCGCGCGGTCTATTATCCACACGATTTTCGCAAAATCCGCATGATTTTCAAGGATTTTCAGGATTTTCTGAGATTATTTCCGCTTGACAGGTGTTTATAAGGTCCGCATAATTCTAAAAACATAAGATGCTGTGGAAAATTTAATAAAGCAGCATTTGGTTTCTTGTGTAAATTGCGTGCGAAATGGGCAACATGTATAAAGCTATAACGAATGACGTCAAGGTGATTGTTGAGTCCTTTTACCAGGATTCAGCCTCTTACCCGGATAGTATGCATTATGTTTTTGCCTATCGCATCACCATCGAAAACCATAGTGAACATACTATTAAGCTACTTCGCCGCCATTGGTATATAGTGGATGGGGATGGAGCTAAAAGTGAAGTGGAAGGCGAAGGCGTTATCGGTCAACAGCCCATACTGGAACCTGAACAAACCCATCAATATGTTTCCGGTTGCAACCTGCATACGGAAATGGGCAAGATGTTTGGTACTTATCTGATGGAAAAATTATCCGATGGCACCACTTTTGAAGTCGAAATTCCTGAATTCCTGATGATTGCACCATACAGGTACAATTAAGATTCTCCCAAATTTAATATGATAGTATGCAGACATGCCATTTCTTTAAGAAATGGCATGTCTAAACATTGGCGCGTTTTCCCCTGTGCAGAAGTTCGTTACAATCCTGAAATGTATTTATTCTTGGGATACTTGACTGAAAAGTCCAGCTTCACTTTCTTTGTTTCATTAGGCTGGAGCGTCATTTTCCATTGGAGCTTTCCTGTTTTCACATCGTAATCTGCCTTGGAATTATCCTTGACAGTTACTTCAATTTCCTTGGTTTGTGAAATAGGAATCTGGTCTTCAATAGTAATGATGACAGGAATATTCTTAGTGTTTTTTACAGACGTTTCATAGACAAAATTCTGCGTTTTGTATTTACCGAGGAATTGTTTTTTGCTGAAATCCCTCAATAGTTTCCGTTCAATATTGATCTTTTTATCTCTGCCAAAAGAAAGATTCAAAGTATCATTCGTTACAGAAGGATCCAGATAAGATTTTCCTATATAAGCTCCTTCATAGTAGAGGTTGGCAGTACCCGGCAACAGATTCGCGTCTTCCCAGCCGGTAACTTTTGCGAGCAAAAATGCATTAACGTCCAATTTGGGAGCAGAGGCGTATTCAAATATGGCAGGCAAGGTAGTTTGCTGTATCCTGACTTGTTGCGGCGTTCCATCCGGATTGATTGTATATCTCAAATTGATATCAAATGAAACGTTGAGTTGGTTTTGGGTGGAGGTGGTGTAATCAGAAGAAGAATTCATCGCAGGAGCGGGTGAAGATGCATCTCCGCCAATGTCAGGCGTCGTTGTCATTTTGACACTTTCATTATATGTCCCACCTCCCATCCATAAAGAGCTTTTGTGATATATTGGCATTGGTTCCTGCACATTCAAATACCATGGATTCAATTCTGGTTTGTTTCCTTTTTGCAATGGATTTCCGGTGCTCAGGGCAAGTTTTACGTCCTTCCATTGTTCACCGCTTTGCTGGGTAACCAATGCATCATAGTCAAGCTTTAAGGGATCAGAAGTATTTTGTGCACGCAGACTGTAGAGGGGAGTCCAGCTTGCATTGGCTACATAGTAAGAAAACCTGAAATCTGCATTGGTATATCCGGTCCCCTGAACCTTCACAACAATTTCCCCGGAAGGTTGCTTTGCTGCAGAATTTTCCTGGTTAATGTCTGCCTGGAATTGTTCTGAAAGAGTTTTTAATTCCTTCCTTTCTATGTTCAGTTTTGTAAGGGCATTCTTGATTTCCAATACTTTCTTGTGATAGTGTTCTCCCCATTCTTCTACATCCTCCACAAAATCAGTTTTAGGGTTCACCCCCAGTTTATAATTTGCCTGTAACAATTTTATTTCCTGGTCATCAGTGCTGATCTCATTCTTTACATATTCCAGTTTCAAATTCACTGAGTCAAGGGATGTTTTGAACTTTTTTACGCGGTCGCTTTCCTGTTGAAGCTTGAGGTAATTCACCCTGTAATTTACAGAAAGTATGGTGGCATTTCCCTGTCCCTGCACTTCTATGGAGTTTTCATCTATATAATTGGAAAGTCCCTCAAATACAATTTCATTATCGCCGGGTACAAGGCTGGCAGTAGCGGTCCGTTCTATTCGTGCGCCTTTCAGGTAAATGGTAACACCCTTTATTTTAGAGGGTATACCGTTGTTTTCTGCCAGTCCCTGTAGATGCAGGACAAGTATTGCAATCGAAAAAAGATAAAATCTCTTCATTGTTTTTATTTTGCAAAGTTCGCCGGGAGGCTTGTCTTTTCCAACATAGGACCGAGCGGGTTTGGACTCAACTACTATTATATTTTACAGCGCTTTTGTCATCCCCCTAGCCCCCTGTCAAAGGGGGAATGCGCTTCGCGCTAATGCTCCCAAACGCATTTTTCAAGCTGTATATTTTGTCAATTAGGATTTTATTCGTGATTGGATTTTGCACTTTGGATTCTGAGTTTTCAATCCGAAATCCACAATCCGAAATCCGCAATCAGCTAAATTTACTCTGTCGGTATATCGTTGTAACCTTCTGACTCCTCAGTATTGCTGCCATTCTGGTTCAGTATCTTCTTTTTATTCACTACGTATTTGTGAGGGAAAAGATTCTTGGTATTCAGGTCATAATCCTTGGTCGTGAATTTATGAGCAGTCATGTCATACTTGATTATATGATTATAGTGAGGAATTTATGATCTTTTCTACCCGTATACACCAAGAGCAATGGTTCGCCGTTATTGGCCGTATTCAACTGGTAAAACCATACTGCGTCTTCACCGGAATATCCGGTGAGGTCCATTTTGTAAAGCGTCACCCATTCGTCCTGCTTGGCATCATACACCTTGATCGTGCAGATTTGCCCACCTGCAGAGGATAATTTATATAAAATGGTGTCCACTACTCCATCCTTATCAAAATCATAAGTAGTCAGGGGCATAACCTTTTTCATCACATTGATGCGCATTTTCTTATCGGCAGGATGATCCTGTGCGTATCCTTTTACAACATCAACAATGCGAAAATCAGCGGCTGCCTGGGCTTTCACCAATACTGAAAAGCATATTGCAGCAAGAGAGAGTAAGAGTGTCCTTTTCATAATGAATTTCTTTGCTTTAGCTCTGCAATTTACGCAGAAAATGTTTTTGTGTATTATGCGGTTTAAATTTCTTGTTTATTTTGTTAAATCAATGGTGGTTTTTTACAGGACCAATTCCTCGATCCGGAGGATAATGGAATGTATCACCTTGATATGGATTTCCTGCGCATGGTCTGCAAATTCCGAATGAGGCGCGCGTATTTCTACATCTGCAAGAGAGGCAAGTTTGCCGCCACTTTTCCCTGTCAATGCAACGACTTTCATTCCCTTTTCTTTCGCTGCATTTACCGCATTGATAACATTCGCAGAATTACCGGAAGTGCTGATGGCAAGCAGTACATCATTGCTGTTGCCAAGTCCTTCCACAAAGCGTGAAAATATATGATCAAAACCATAATCGTTGGCAGCACAACTAATGTAAGAAGGATCCGATATGGCTATGGCAGGAAGGGATTTTCTATCTCCCCTGAATCTACCGGTTAATTCCTCAGCAAAATGCATGGCATCACAATGGGAACCGCCGTTACCGCAGGTAATAATTTTCCCGCCGTTACGGATTGCAGCAACCATCATTTCCGCCGCCGCATTTATCTTTACGAAATTATTTTCATCCGAAATAAAACCGGAAAGTATTGTTTGTGCTTCGAGAAAATGTTGCTTGATATTGTTCATGCTGTTTGCGACCAATTACTATTGTCTTTTTTTGTATTCTTCTTTTGCATTATCCAGAAAGGCAGCAAATAGATCTGCATGCGGATCGTATCCCATAGGTTCCACCAAAAGTTTTTCATTCTGGTCAATTAACACATAATAAGGCTCGGAATTGGAGTTGTAAGCAGTAGCTGCAAAATCATTCCATTTATCTCCGATGGTTGTTATCTTTTTACCTTTTTTATTTAGATAAACCTCTGAAGAGTCCAGTTTATGCTTGTCATCCATATAAAGGGAAACAAGCACTACATCTTCTTTCAGACGTTTCAATACTTCCGGTTGTGCCCAGACAGTGTTTTCCATTTTACGACAATTGGTGCAAACAATACCGGTAAAATCGATCATCAATGGTTTCTTTACGCGGCGGGCTTCTTCCAGGGCTTCCTTGTAATCATAATAACAATCCAGTCCTAATGGAGTTTTATCCTTGAAATATTCAGCGTATTTTTTTGTTTTGCCATTGCCTGTGGGTGTTTCCTTTGCCTCGGATTTGGAGCCATTCATCCAGGAACCTTCATTATATTCATTAGGTGGTGCAATGCCACTAAGTATGTTTACAGGGGCTCCCCATAATCCCGGGATCATATAGACAGTAAATGCAAATGAAAGTATGGCAAGCATCAATCGTGTTACTGATATATGTGGTGTATCTGAATCATGGCTGAATTTTAATTTGCCAAGTAAATACAATCCAAGAAGGAAGAAAATCACGATCCATAATGCAAGGAAATATTCACGTTTCAATAATCCCCAATCGTTGATAAGATCCGCGGCGGATAAGAATTTTAATGCAAGTGCAAGTTCCACAAATCCCAATGTTACTTTCACTGAATTTAACCATCCGCCCGAACGCGGCAGATTATGCAGCAGGGTAGGGAAGGCAGCGAAAATTGTAAATGGCAATGCCATGGCAAGTGCAAACCCTGTCATACCTACTATCGGGCCGATGTAGCCACCATTGGATGTAAGAACTAACAGTTGCCCTACAACAGGCCCTGTGCAACTAAAGGATACGAGTGCCAGTGTTGCCGCCATGAAAAATATTCCAACTAAACCATTTTTCTCAGATAGTTTATCTGAACTGTTGGTCCATGAAGAAGGCAGGTTTATTTCAAATGCACCCAGAAACGAAATTGCAAAAATGAGGAAGACCACGAAAAATCCTATGTTTACATACGGATTACTCGATATACTGTTCAATGTATTGGCGCCAAAAATAACGGTGATCAATAATCCCAAACCTACATAAATCACAATGATAGATAAGCCGAATAGTATTGCTTTTCTTACGCCATCGGCTTTGTCATTTTTCTTTTTGGTAAAGAAACTTACTGTGAGCGGTATCATTGGGAAAACACAAGGCGTCAGCAATGCAACAAACCCACTAAGTAATCCTGCGATAAATATTTGCCACAAGGTCAGTTTTAAAACACTGCCATTGGACACGGTTGATGCAGGCTTCAATGTCCCTTGTTTTATTTTTACATCAGTAACGCTTTTATCCTTTGGGGTTGTTTGTAACGTGTCTTTTTTGTTTTTTGCATCAGCTACATGGTCCTGTACAGGACTTGCAATATTTGAGGCCGGAACCGGTTTATTTGCATCTACAGGGATTAGTTTTACACTGGCAGTTTTAACGTCGAATTTGAAATCAACATCTGTCGGTGGCAGGCACATTCCGTCTTTACAGGTTTGAAAATTCAATACTCCTGTAATGGAAGAAATATCTCCTGTTAATTTTACATGTTGGGAAAATATTGCAACAACTTTGAAAAACTTTACATCGTGTTTATCTTCCTTGTCAAATTCAGTGATAACATTACTCAGTTCCCTTACTTTGCCAATGGCGGTATACGCTCCCGGTTTGAAGGAAAACTTTAACGCACTTTGCGCGTCGTTGGATTCATCAGAGTATTGGGAAAATATATGCCATGGGTCATCAATCTTTGCAGTGAAGATCAGGTCATATTCATTGGTCGCAGTTTTTTTGGCACTGAATTGCCACTTAACAGGTTCAAGAATTTCTCCAAAGCTATTGATGCCGCAGAGCAGCATGATGAGCAATGGCAGTAATCTGCAAAGCGAATATTTAATTTTTTGGAACTTCATATTTTACATTAAAAGTAAAATCTTCATCGGTAGGTGGAAGACATTTTGAATCATCGCAGCACTGGTAATTTAAAACTCCGCTGATACTGCTGATATCTTTTGTAAGCTTTACATGCTGAATGAAAACAGCCTCGTTGGCGAAATATTTTACATTCATTGCAAAAGCCTTGTCATACGCTGTAACGCCTTTGCTCATTTCTTTCACCACTCCGTTTTTTACATATCCGTCCGCATCTTTGAAAGTGAAAGTTGTTTTTATAGGGCCATTATCACTTTCCAAAAACTGGGAATAGAAATGCCACTTTTTATCAATCTTAGCCGTAAAGACAAGATCATATTCATTCACACTTGTTTTCTTTGCTTCGCATGTCCATTTTACGGGCTTGAGCGCAGCTGCTTGTACAACTATGAACGCCAGTATTGAAAAGCTTAAAAAAATGATCTTCTTCATAAAATTATTCAGTTTTCATTTCTTCCAACGGATAACCTAATTTCTCAAGAGCCTCTTTATTTGCAGCGGCATCTCCCACTACAACAATTGCCATTTTTTCGTACGGCAAATATTTTTTTGCAAGTGCATTTATTTCTGCTACGCTAAGTGATTTAAGAATCTCCGCTTGTTTCGCAGCAAAATCAGTTG
>CAILMK010000367.1 GCA_903835275.1 uncultured bacterium
GACCTGTAGCTAAGGGTGGAATGACCCCGGCCCTATTAGTAGCATAGCAATCATTACGGTATGTTTTGCCATCACATCCGCATTCAGGTTGATAATTATTTGCGCAATTGGAGTTAGTATTGATCCTAGTTGAATCTATGCAGCACCCATAGCATTGTGCTTTACTATTGATAGAACACAGGCAAGCTAAAAAGATAGTGATGAGGAGAGCTTTCCAGTTACTCATTGTCATTAATTTTGTTAATCTTTGCACTTCAGTTACAAAAGCTATAACAATTTAAGATAACCGTGGGTTTTCCGGAAGATCCTTTTGTACTTTAGCTAAACGCAAATTTATGGGGTTTTTATCCAATATATTCGGAAATAAAGAAAGCAATTCAATTCCTTTTAATCCTTTGCAGGTAGATATGCACTCGCACCTATTCCCCGGAATAGATGATGGCGTTGAAAATTATGAGGAATCGATTAAGGTGATTTCAGGTTTATACGCGCTTGGATACCGTAAGTTCATTGTTACTCCGCATATTATGTCAGACTTTTACCGGAATACACCGGAAGTTATCCGGGCTAAATGCGAAGAGCTTCGCAAGGTACTGAAGGAAAATAATATGGATGTCGCCATTGAACCGGCTGCTGAATATTATCTTGATGAAGAGTTTGAAAAAAAGATCGGGACAAAAGGACTTCTGAGTTTCGGCAATAATTATGTACTTGTAGAAACCAATTACATGAGCCCCATGCATAATTTCAAAGAAGTAATGTTCAAGCTCAAAATTGAGGGCTATAATCCCATTCTTGCTCATCCTGAACGTTATGTGTATTGGTATGGAGAGGATTTCAGCAAATATGAAGAGCTTTATGATATTGGAATTTTGTTTCAGATAAATATCTCTTCACTGGTGGGGTATTATTCCGGTGAGGCAAAGATGATCGCTGAAAAGCTTATCAAAAATAAAATGG
The DNA here is from genome assembly GCA_903835275.1 of uncultured bacterium. Classification (GTDB taxonomy): domain Bacteria; phylum Bacteroidota; class Bacteroidia; order CAILMK01; family CAILMK01; genus CAILMK01. Next base: position 961 of record CAILMK010000367.1, read on the forward strand.
TAAACTTCCTTGGTACTGATATTCACGGACCCAAGCATTTAAAACCTATTCAGGATGCCATGAAAACCAAGGCATTCAAGGCTGCCTGTGAGCTCGACCTGCTCAATAACAGCCTTCTGTAGCAAAGCGATTCAATTTTACAATAGTAGTATAAACACCCAGGCTTGGGAAGTTCAAAACTGAACTCAGATTTTCTTATTGTATATTTGGCAAATTATGTACCGGTCAATAGTGAAACCTTTATTTGATTTTGTCACAGCCTTGGTATGTCTTGTCCTTTTTTCGCCTATACTGATTTTGCTCATCCTTATTCTTTTGTTTTTGAATAAAGGCAACATCTTTTTTATACAGAAGCGCATTGGTAAAAATGAAAAAAGCTTTTTCATTTACAAATTCAGGACCATGAAGGACTTAAAGGATGCCAATGGCAACTATCTGCCCGATGATATGAGGCAGCAGTCGTTCGGTACTTTTCTGCGTCGCCTGCACCTGGATGAATTGCCGCAATTATTTAATGTCTTAAAAGGAGATCTTTCCCTGATCGGTCCCCGCCCGCTCCTACCCGAATATTTGCGATATTACTCTGCAAGCCAGAATAAAAGGCATGATGTAAGACCCGGAATAACGGGACTTAGCCAGGTTTTAGGTGGAAACTCGCTGGAATGGCATCAAAGGCTCCGTATGGATTCATTTTATGCGGAAAAGATCTCATTCATGCTTGATATCCGGGTAATGCTCATGACGCTAACCTATATTTTCAAAAAACATAAGAAGGGCAAGGCTTTCAGTAAGTCGTTTATTGATAGTTTGCCTCACCCTAACCCTCCCCAAAGGGTAGGGAATTGAAAAGGTTTCCGGGATCCATTAAACACATGCTTACTAATTCATTCATTTTTCAGATATTTGCACCCCAAAATAATAATATTCAATGATCTTATCAGACAAAAGAATCCTCGACGAAATATCAAAAGGTACTATTCTAATTGAACCCTTCAGGGACGAATGCCTTGGCACAAATTCATACGACGTGCATTTGGGTAAATACCTTGCCGTTTACAATGACCGCCTGCTGGATGCGCGTGCCCATAATAAGATCGAAGAATTTAAAATTTCAGAGGAAGGTTTTATTCTGCAACCCGGAACGCTTTATCTCGGTGTTACTGAGGAATATACTGAAACGCACGCACATGTACCTTTCCTCGAAGGGAAATCAAGTGCAGGAAGGCTTGGTATTTTTATTCATGCTACTGCCGGTAAAGGCGACGTGGGTTATTGCAATACCTGGACCCTTGAGATAACAGTTATCCAACCTATCCGCGTTTATGCGGGAATGCCGATAGGACAGCTTATTTATTTTGACGTAGACGGGGACATTAATACGCTCTATAAAGACAAGCAAAATGCCAAGTACAATACACGCAGCGTTAAGCCCATCGAATCCATGATGTGGAAGAATAAGTTTTAGTAGTAATAAAGTTATGACTTGAAAATATAAACCCCATGAGCCAAGGCTTGTGGGGTTTTGTTTTTATAACCATATTACCTTATGACTATATTACTTCCCTTAGCCATTCCACCATTTTTGCCAATGCCCTCCCCCTATGGCTGATCTTGTTTTTTTCGGATAAAGGCATTTCAGCAAAAGTTTTATCAAATCCATCCGGCAGGAAAATGGGATCGTAGCCGAAACCACCTTCGCCATGCTTATCGGAAGTGATGCTTCCATTTACGATTCCTTCAAATAAATGTTCCTTTCCGTCTATTATCAAGGCGAATTCCGTACGAAACCGCGCTGAACGGTCCCCGGAGTTTTTCAGGTTTTCAAGCAGTTTGTCCATGTTTTTACCAGCATTTGCAGGTTCTCCTGCATATCGAGCGGAATAAACGCCTGGTTCACCATTCAATACATTCACTTCCAATCCGGTATCATCTGCAAAACAATTGATTCCCGTAGCTGTATAAATAGTCCTTGCCTTGATAAGTGCATTTTCTTCAAGGGTAGATCCCGTTTCAGGAATTTCCTCGGTATACCCAATTTCATCCAGGGTTACTATTTCCATACCGGGCGGCATTATAGCCTGTACTTCCCTGGCTTTGTTAGGATTATGTGTTGCAAATACAAGCTTCATATAAATTGTTTGCTGCAAATGTAGTTCAGAATATGAAACCTTATTACGTATCTTTGCGTTCTAATTTGGAATTGTTCTAAAAAGTATGATCACAGTAACTGAAAAAGCAAAAGACAAGTTGTTTGCCATTCGCAAAGACGAAGGCTACGACGAAAATTATTTCCTGAGAGTAGGAATAGTTGGAGGTGGTTGCAGCGGTTTATCCTATAAGTTTAATTTCGATAATGAAATGAAACAAGGCGACCAGATCTTTGATGATAAAGACCTTCAAGTGGTTGTGGATATGAAGAGTTTTTTGTACCTCGCCGGTACTGAACTCGACTTTTCTGATGGCCTTAATGGCAAAGGATTTGAATTTCATAATCCAAATGCTACGCGCACCTGCGGATGCGGGGAAAGTTTCGCAGTATAAGTTTAAATATTAATAATAGTGAAAGGTACGCGAAAGCGTGCCTTTTTTGTTTATTTTTGAGCTCTATAGGGATAGATTAAAATTATTTCCCTAATCTTGCTTTAAAATAGGTTCTACGAGAATTTTAGTGGGAACTCATAGATTTGCATCAAATATATAACGAAACTTGGAAAACACGAAATTTTTTAGCGAGTTGTTGAAACTCGGGGAAGACTGGCAAATAAAGAACATTGTTCGAGATGAGGCTA
>CAILMK010000368.1 GCA_903835275.1 uncultured bacterium
ACACAAATCTGTACACATTCGCATAAAAAAACCTGTAAAGCGCTAATTTACAGGTATTAGTTGTGGTCGTGTAGGGAGTCGAACCCTAAACCTTTTGATTCGTAGTCAAATGCTCTATCCAATTGAGCTACACAACCATTAATAATTTTGGAGGGGCAAAGGTACTACAATTTTTCAATTTAGAAAAATCCGAGGCAATTTAAGCTTTCAAAAGCTTTGCTGCATCCTTTGCAAAGTACGTGATTATCAGGCTTGCACCTGCCCTTTTTATGGAGAGTAACATTTCCATCATTACCCTGTTTTCATCAATCCAGCCCTTTTCAGCGGCTGCTTTGATCATTGCATATTCGCCGCTGACATTGTAGGCAGCAATGGGTAATTTGGTTTGTTGTGCCGCACGGGCAATGATATCCAGGTAGAAAACCGCCGGTTTTACCATCACCATATCCGCGCCTTCGGCTTCATCTATTTCAATTTCGCGCAAGGCCTCGTTGGTATTCGCTACATCCATCTGGTAGGACGAACGGTTGCCTGACTGCGGTGCGCTGTCTGCAGCATCCCTGAAAGGCCCGTAGCAGGCGGAAAAGAACTTCGCGGAGTATCCCATAATGGCTGTATTGGAAAAGCCATTGGCATCCAGTATTTCGCGAATTGCTGCCACCTGTCCATCCATCATCGCGGATGGGGCCACAACATCTGCGCCTGCCTTTGCATGGGAGAGCGCCATTTTCTGCAATAACACCAGGCTTTCATCATTTACAATGATGCCATCGCGCAGTATGCCACAATGCCCGTGACTGGTATATCCACACACGCATACATCCGTCATAACCACTATTTCAGGAGCATGCTTTTTAAAGAGGCGTATCGCTTCCTGTACCGCGCCATTATCAAGGCAGCTTTCAGAGGCAGTTTCATCCTTATGTCCGGCAAGACCGAAAAGTAACACGGCTTTTAATCCCGCATTTTTAATATTTTCAATTTCCGCCGAAAGCATATCCACTGAATAACGGTATTGCCCTTTCATGGATAAAATTTCTTCCCTGATGCCTGTACCCGGTTTTATGAATAATGGGTAGATCAAGTCATTTACTGAAAGCGATGTTTCAGCAACTATTTCACGCAAGGCGGCAGAAGAACGAAGCCTTCTTAATCTTTTTATACTCATGTCAGTGTATGTTACCTCCCCTTGAATTCAGGAGATCTTCATTTGAAATTTTACGGTAATAATTTACAAGCTCGGAGATCAGTCCGTCCAGTGTATATGGTTGTGCGATCACATCCACCTTTAGGCCATGTTCGCGGGCTGTGGCGGCAGTATGCGGGCCAATACATGCCACTGGAAATTTTTCCAATGGAATATGCAATGGGGAAACAAGTTCGACCAAGGCTTCCACTGAGGATGAACTTGTGAAAGTGATCATATCAACCCCCGCTCTGAACGTCTGGATAATATAATCATCCGCAATTTCATTTTTACGGGTATTATAAAACGCAACTTCATTTACCTCCGCACCCCTTTCAGTAAGTACCTGACGCAATTTTCCACGGTTGATGTCTGTGGTTGGTACAAGTATTTTTTTACCTTCAACATTCTCGATATTCGCCGCGAGGTGTTCACCAGTATGAATGGCAGAAATATAATCCACGTGTATACCTTCCTTCTCCAGCATCAGTGCCGTTGCCGGACCGACAGCAGCTACCTTACTTCCCTGTAAAACATTCCCGAATAAATGGAGGAATTGCATGCGCTCCACAAAATAACGGACAGCATTGGTACTGGTAAAAACAAGCCAGTCGTATTCCGCCAGTTTCTCCAGGGAATTATCAATTTTTGTATAGTCTTCCGGCAAGGTTATCTTCACCGTTGGCAGCAAATAAATATCCGCACCTTCAGCGATGAGTTTGCTGGCAAATTCAAATGCCTGGTCCTGCGGACGCGTTACCAGTATATTCCTTCCGTTTAAACTCTTTTCTTCCAAAATGCCAAATCCTAAATTAAAATATCTAAATCCTAATATCTATCCGCCGCGGCGGACTAAATAAAAACAAAATCTAAAATCACAAATTCGTAATTCGTAATTCGTAATTCGTAATTCATTTACTTAAACCTTCCCAATAATTCCACAGCTAATTTTCTTCCTACACGTTCAGCTTCGGTGGTAGATCCGCTGACGGAAGTTTTTTCCATCCTGCTGCCATCTTCATTGCAATACATTCCGTCTACAAAAATATTATTTTCTTCAATTCTTGCAAATGCAGCCATTGGCATGCGGCAACCGCCACCTGCAGCACGCAGAAATTCGCGTTCTGCACGCACCGCAATTTCCGTATTCGCATCGTGAATACTGCGGACAATCCCCGCCGTGCGTACATCACCGGAGCGGGTTTCAATTGCAAGTGCCCCCTGGGATACTGCCGGAAGAAATTCTTCTGTATTGAAAACATGTGAAGCCCTTTCCTGCATTCCCACGCGGTTGAGTCCTGCTAACGCGAGAACTACCGCATCCAGTTCGCCGGACTCCACCTTATTCATACGGGTGATAATATTTCCGTGTATTGGTACTACTTCCAAATCCGAACGAAGATTTTTGATCTGGAAAGATCTTCTCAATGAACTGGTGCCTATTTTAGCTCCGGATGGCAGATCATTGAACAAAACATTATTGCGTGATACGAGGCAATCCCTGTGCTCGCCACGAAGGGGCACGCAGGAAACTACCAGGCCTTCCGGCTGCTCAACGGGCATATCCTTATAGCTATGCACAGCAAGGTCTATTTCGCCTTTGAGCAGGGCGTTCTCCACTTCCTTTACAAATGCACCGATCTCCTGGATCAATCCAAGGTCGCCACTTGTTTTTATCGTTTTAATGATGAATTGCACTCCCGGATTGGCAGCTTTTATCTGGCCCAGGAGCATATTGGTTTGTGCCAGTGCCAAAACACTTCCACGGGTTCCAACAGTAAGTTTTATATTAGTGTTTGACATTTATTTGATTTAAATCCTATTCGCAACAGTGAATAAAATCCTAAAGATCGAATAGCTCCTTAAAGGTATCCACAGGATTTTGTTCCATACCAGGTTGTTGGGCAAATGTACGCAGTTTTTCGATTGGTTTACCGGAAACCCTGCGCGCCACACGGCTGATCAGGTTTTCAATGATCTTTTGCTGTTGTACGTCCAACTTTCCTAGCTTTGGAAGTGCCCATTTTAATTCCTCATCCTGGATCTTTGTCAGTTTATCGTAATAGGATGAGATCAGCGGACTGATCTCACGTGTGTTGAGCCATTCAGCAAAATCGAGGATTTCTTCATCAATGATGTTCATTGCCTTGGGAACTTCCTCCTGGCGCTTTTTCATGCTTTCCCAGGTAATGCCTTTCAGGTCATCAAGGTCAAATAATTTTATTCCAACAAGATTTTTAATAGCGGGATCAAAATTACGGGGCAATCCAAGGTCAATTAAAGTCTTTTTACTATCCACATACTGAAGCATTTCATCGTGGTTCAGAATATGCATATCCGCATGTGTTGCGCCGATAATGACATCCACTTCAGGAATAACCGTATGAATATCTTCAATGGCAACCGCTTTTCCGCCGGAGGATGCAGCCAGTAATTTTGCCCTTTCAAAAGTCCTGCTCGCAATATACAGGCTTTTTACACCGCGCTTTTCAATCAGTTTGAGCATCAGCGTGGACATTTCCCCCGTGCCCAAAACAAGTACAGAGGTTTTGCTCAGGTCCTTATGGACTTCCTTCATTATGTCATAGGAAACAGAAGCCAGTGAAACAGGATACTGGCCAATGGCTGTATCCTTGCGGACTTTCTTTCCCGTATAAATTGCCTTCCGTATGAACTCGTTAAAAATTGGTCCCACGCTGCCCTCTTCCTGGGCAAGCATATAATCATTCCTGATCTGCCCGAGGATTTCATGCTCGCCTATTGCCTGGGATTCCAATCCGGATGCTGTTGAGAACAAATGTCTCACAGCGGATATATCATTATCGAAAATAGACAGGTATGGATCCAGCGGACCGAACTGCCTGAAAAATTCAAGAATGGGTTGGATATTATCAGTGAGGGCATACACAGAAAGCCTGTTGCAGGTACCGATGATGTAAACTTCATCTGTAACAGGGACAAGGCTATGAAGCGCAGCCCTGAGCTGATCCTTTGAAAGAGAGATATTTTCACGGACAGCCAAGGGGGCCTTCTGGTGACTGATCTCTACTCCTACTATGCGCTTCATCAAAATTTATGTAGTTGTGAATTAACAATACAAAGGTCAATATGCAGGGAAGATTTAAAAATGACAAATGTCAGCACCTCTCAATTTAGAATCGGTCTAAATAATCGAATCTTTACTGTAAATCCAACTGATAATGGAAATATAAAATTTAAGTTTGCAATATTAATTAAAAACTATGCGCTCTATTCTGATTATCCTGCTACTCACAATTTGCTTTGCTGAAACATCTAAAGCTCAAATGTTTGATGAGCTAAAAAAGGAGGAAAATGACCATAACCCGGATGATAAAAAAGGATACCTCGTACTCTCAACAGGAATAGAATACCAACGTATTTCCTACACAAAAAATGATCCTGCAAACAGTATTCTCGGTACACCGTTGCTAAATCTCTATAATGGTTTTACAATACCATTAAAGGCGGATTATCTATTCAGATGTTCAAGAAAATTTGATATAGGCCCAGGAATAGCATTTGAGAGGCTCAGTACTACACAACCAGATTTCAGTGCGCCAGGGTTTCCCAATACAACTTTTACTTTAAATACATTATCCTATTTTATTCGTGGTGACTATATGATTACTGAATCCATTGATCGCAATTTTGGTGTATGCGCAGAAATTGGTAGTTTTTCTTCGCTTGGGAGTTCGTCAATTTCTACATCTGCACCATTATATTTTATGCTTGGGGCCGATTATAATTATAAAATCAAGAAAAACATTCAACTCTTACTGGAAGCAAACTATTCTATTAAAACTTTTAGCCTGGATGGTGGCTCTGGAAACGCTATTTGTTTTGGTTTAATGGCTAATCTTAGAATCGCAATCTAAATAAATAAAATCATGAAATTAAACTTTTTAAAACCCCTGGGTTTCTATTTAACAATCATTGCACTAACTGTATTTCTCACTTTTTCATTTTCGAGAAAAGCAAACGCTGATGAAGTTCCTCAAAGCAATCTGATTGTTGTTCGCGTTTTTGAAGTATCGGGTGGATTCGGTTCTTCAAGAATTATCATTTCCTACGGTAAGGATAAACATGAAGAGATAGAGATTGAAAATACAAGTAATACCGCGCATCTTGCGGAAAATACTGATAAAATAAACTATGTATTGAATAAGATTATAAATACAGGGTACGATCTTATAAGCTCCACGGCTTCAGGTCCAAACGGATGTGCATGCATTTTTATTCTAAAAAAGAAAAGCTAAGCAATTCCCTTCGCCTGTTTTACGCAATCAGGCATGCCAATACCATCATAGTAAGCACCCAGTAATTGTATACCGGGAAATTCTTCAAGTAATGTCCTGACGCGATCAAGTTTTTGAAGATGACCAACCTTATATTGTGGCAGAAGATTTGGATAGGAATTTAACCATGATTTTACAGGATTCCCTGCGATGGGAATCAATTTAGAAAGCTCTTCAGCGGCGATCATGACCAGTTCGTCTTTTGAAAGTTTCATCACTTCCGGCTTACTGAAAAAACAACGTACAAGATGATGTGTTTCCGGCGCACGGTGATTCCATTTTTTGCTGCTCCAGGTGGAAGCACTAAGCATGGTATCTTCTCCCCTGGCAATTACATATCCTGTAGCACCGGGTAATTCGCAATCTTCTTTGCGATATGCCAACGTTAATATCCTGCTGGAATTGGAACTGAATGTTGCAAGTTCTTCAACAAGATCATTGCTGATTTCGCAAAGTATTTCCGCAGCTGCATGTGCAGGAAGAGTGATGATAACCCTTGAAGCATCGTATGTTTTATCTCCACAACTTATACGGTAAATATCACCGAGTTTTTCAACGGAGGTAACTTTACAATCCGTTATTATGGTTGTCTTTTCAAGTTGCTTCAGCAAAGCATCCGTTAATGTTTGCATACCGCCTTTCAGGCTTACAAAGGGAGAACGTTGCAAATTTTTATTTGCTTCATTCTTTTTATTTTCCTCTGATTCTTTTTGTTTTTCAGAAATAGCCCTTGTAAGGCTGCCATATTTCTGTTCCATGGCAAGGAATTGTGGAAAGGCAGCCCGCATGCTTAATTCATAGGATGGAGTTGAATAAATTCCCGCGAATAATGGTTCCGCATAATTATCAAGCATTTCTTTACCAAAACGGCGTTCTACAAATTCCCCGAATGATTCATCTTCATCATCAGCCAGTATTTTTGCTGGAATATTTTCTTCATTCAAGGCACGCAATTTCCCTTCTTCGCTAAACATCGGGCTCTGCATGAAAGCATCCTTATCTGTGGGAACCATGAATGTCAATCCCGAAGGAACACTCATTAATTCACTATTTTTAAGGATAAAGAATTTGGAATTTGCCGGATGAATAATTTCCCTGGTGAGTCCCAGGTCACGAATCAGATCCAGAAGATAAGGCTTGGTAGTTATAAAGGAATCCGGAGCGTGCTCCACAACGAAACCATCTTCATAAGTAGTTGCAATTTTACCACCGGCATTTGGAGAAGACTCAAGTATTGTTATCAGTCCTTTATCACCCGATTTTTCAAGGTAATAAGCTGAACTTAATCCAGTGATACCTGCACCAATTATTATCGTATTTGACTGCATTGATTATTTATCAAACTCCTTTTCTATCACATCCTTCAGGGCTTCTGCCATCAAAAGGTTCGCATTTAAGGATTCCGTTCTCTCCAAATGTATTCCAAGATCTGCTGCAAATTTCTTAGCTTCAATATCTATATCGTACATTACTTCCAGGTGATCGGTTATAAATCCGACAGAACAAACCAAAATGGATTTTACATCTTCATTGTTTAGTTTTTCTATCTCCTCCAAAAGATCGGGACCCAGCCATTTCTCCTCTGTACGCCCTGCACTCTGGAAAGCGAAACTCCAACTGGCAATATCCGCTCTTTCTGCAAGGAGATCGCAGGTTTCGAGCAACTGGATCTTATAAGGATCATTATTTTTCAAGATGCGTTCCGGTAATGAATGAGCGGTGAAAATCACATGGGGATCTTCATCTTCACTAAACAACGACATTGCATTATTTATTTTTTCATTCAGTGCCTCTATAAAAAGCGAATGGTCATGCCAGCTTTTAACAAATGATATTTCCATTTCAGCCTCATGAAGTTTCTGTGCGTCTTCAACATTAGCAATATAACGCGCAATACTCATTTCAGAAAAATGCGGTGCCATTACAACACCAACCACTTCTTCCACACCATCCTCTTTCATTTGTTGAATTGCCTCGCGAATCCAGGGAGTCCAATGGCGCATACCAAGGTATACTGGAAGTCCGGTGAGTTCCTTCACTAAATCTGCCTGCGATTGTGTAATGCGCAACAATAGCGAGCTATCATTGCCCATGCCAATAGCTTTATAACGCTCTGTAAGCTCATGAAGCTGCTCAGGCGAGGGTTTTCTCCCCCTGCGTATGTCAGTATAATATGGCTCTATATCCTCGAATTTATCGGGGCTTCCATAAGCCATCATCAGTATTGCTCGCTTTGCCATATTATTTTTTATATCCGTGAACCTGATCAACAATTCTTTTCAATGTATCCCCATCGGCTTGAGGCATAATACCGTGACCAAGATTAAAAATAAATCCTGGCCTATCCACTTGTTCAAGAATGTGATTTGTTTTTTGTTTTACTATGTCTGCAGGAGCTACGAGTATCGCGGGATCAAGATTACCCTGTACTGCCACTTCATAATTCAATAATTTCCATGATTCATCTATGCGCACGCGCCAGTCAAGTCCAACTACTGTTGCACCGCAATCCTTCATCATAGTAAGAAGATGACCGCTGACAACACCGAAATGTATCAGGGGAACATTCAAATCTTTCAAGGCAGAAAACATTTTTACCATGTGCGGATAAACATATTCCCTGTAATCTTCTATGGATAAATTCCCCACCCAGGAATCAAAAACCTGAACAGCCGCAGCTCCTTTGCTCACCTGGTAGCGAAGATATTTCGCCATTTCAGTGGCAAGCTTATCCATGAGTTTATGCCATGCAACTGGTTGTGCATACATGAATGTTTTGGTTTTCAGATAACTTTTAGAAGGCCCGCCTTCAATAATATAACTTGCAAGCGTAAATGGTGCACCCACAAATCCAATAAGCGGTACACTCAATTCACGTTTTAATATTTCTATGGTTTCGCCTACATAAGGCAATGATTCTTCTGCATCAAATGATATGATCCTGTCAACGTCTTTTGCATCGCGTACCGGATTGTGAATCACAGGGCCAACGTTTTCAACAATATCAAAATCAATACCCATCGGGCCGATAGGTAATGTTATATCGGAAAATAGAATAGCGGCATCTACATTCAGTTGCTCAACAGGAAGTATGGTCACATTTGCACAAACCTCGGGATGGCGGCAAATTTCCAGCAGGCTGTATTTTTTGCGAACCTCCCTGTATTCAGGTTGATATCTACCCGCCTGACGCATAAACCATATAGGGATATGATCAGACTTTTCGCGGCGACATGCACGCAAAAAATTATCATTAAAGGAATTTGTACTCATAATATACTGCAAAGGTATTGCTAAAGCCAAGCCAAGAAAATGACAAAAGTCAGCTAAATATGGCAATATATCGATTTGCTAATGTGCCAATATAATTTAAATAAGCTCATTAGCATATCAGCCCATCAACTTCCGCCGCGGTGGAAGCACATTATCCTAGTGTTTATCCAGTTGCCCGAAAACTGTCTTCAAAATGTCGGAAATACGCGCTGCCGGATCCTTACGAATTTTCTTTTCTTCCTGTCCAACCATTATAAAAAGACCATCAAGAGCTTTCCCGGTAGCATAATCCGGAAGATCAGTGTTCACAGGTTTAACAAGAGGAACCTGGTTATAAAGACCTGTGAGAGTACTCCAGTAGCTTGTAGCAGAAACATTATCAAGCGATGTCTTTATATCAGGCAAGAAAGCAGTCTTGAGACTACTGTATGTTTTAGAATTCAGATAATTAGTGGCGGCAAGGCTATCTCCGAAAAGAATATTTTTACCATCTGTAATTGTAATGCTGGTAATTGCATTAAGAAATATCGGCTCTGCTTTTATGGCCGCCTGTTCGGCCGCGCGGTTCAAGCTCAAAACAACGTTGTCAACATACGACTGCCCGCCGGGGATATAACTGATTACATCAAGTATGGATTGTGCATCTTGTGGAAAAGGGATTTTAATTAAAGAATTTTTGAAATACCCGTCAGTTCTGTGCGTTTGGGTAGTGCTGCTATCCGTACCGGTATTTAAAGCCGCTATTAAACCCTGGACAATCTGGGAATCAGTTATGCCATTGTTGGAAACAGTATTCAAGGCATCGCTAACTTCTTTCTTGGTGCAGGCTGAAATCACAATAATTGCGATAATGATAAAAGGCAGGATTAATTTTTTCATTTTTTTTAATATTATGCAAATTTCGGAAAATTTCATGAAAACACAAAGTCCCTCAAGAAAAGGGACAAGGGACAAAAGAGACAAGGGACAGTAAATAACATTAGATATCAAAGTAATCGAAAAATAGCAAGTCGGAAATTTAAGGTAAATTTGCCATGAAATTGAATTAAAAATATGAAAGTTGGATTACTCATTATAGGGGATGAAATATTAAGCGGTGAAACTTTGGATACCAATTCCCAGTTTGCTGCCAAATTATTAAATGAAAACGGGTTTAATCTTGTAAGCAGGATAACAGTTGGTGACAGGGAAAATGAAATAATAAAAGGATTGGAATCCTTGTTAAACGACGCTGATATTGTGATTACCTGCGGCGGAATGGGGCCTACCAAGGATGATATTACCAAGAATACAATTGCTGCCTATTTCGGGAGTGATATGATATGGAACAAGGAAGTAGAAAACGAACTGAAGTCCAGATATGAAAAAGCAGGACGTGTTTTAAATGAACTGACCATCCAACAATCACTCGTACCTGAAAAAGCAGAGATCATTATGAATCCTGTGGGTACTGCACCTGTATTCTGGTTTAACAAAGATAAAAAAGTGGTTATAACATTGCCGGGCGTTCCACTGGAGATGCGTTATATCCTGCAAAATATTATCATGGATAAAATCAAGTCGCGATTTGTTGCCGATTTTATACTTCATGAAACTATCAGAACGGTAGGAATAGCTGAATCAGCTATAGCAGGAAAATTGAAGGAACTGGAAGAAGAAATAGAGAAAAACTGCTCGTCGGATAATTATTTCAAACTGGCTTACCTGCCTGAACTTGCCATGGTAAAACTACGCCTGACAGGCATTGGTAAAAATGAAGACTTGATCAAAACAAATATTGCCAAATGGAAAATTAAAATAGAGGAACAGGTTTCAGAATTTATTTATGGATACGGCGATGATGAACTTGCCGCTACCATTGGGGAAACATTAAAAAACAAGAGAGCAACCCTTAGCACAGCAGAAAGCTGTACCGGTGGATATATTGCCCATCTGATCTCGTCCATACCCGGAAGTAGCGAATACTACCAGGGAAGTGTAATAACCTATGCTTACGAATTTAAAGAAGAGTTATTGGACGTAAAAAAGGAAACCCTGACCCGTTATGGAGCGGTAAGTGAAGAAACCTGTCGTGAAATGATTGCCGGTGCGCTAAAAAACCTGAATACAGATTATGTAATCACTACTACTGGTATTGCCGGTCCGGGCGGAGGTACTCCTGAAAAGCCTGTAGGTACCGTATGGATAGGCGTTGGCAATAAAGACAGGATCATTACAAAAAAATACACTTTCAACCGGAACAGAACTGAAAATATTCATCTTTTTGCAATAACAGCCTTGGATATGTTGCGGAGGATGTTGAAGGATTAAAATATATATTTTAAAAAATGAGCTTTTTCTGTAAACTTGATTTTCCCAAATATGAAATTTAAACTTTTCATTTCATTTGTATGGATTACTTCAATCGCATGCCTTTGTTCGTGTCACAATGTTGGGGATAAGTTTCCCGGAAAAGTTGACACAAAAGAAGCTGTTACAATATTACATCATCCGATTAAAAGTGATTCTCTTTCACTTGATTCATTTAAGCTGATTTCTTTTAAACCGGAATACCCCGGAATGATGCCGGAGACAAATAAAGTATACGATACAATATTTACTGATAGTGTATATCTAGCGCCTGCGGACAGCCCTGAAGTACATCAATATTCAAGGACATTTAAATTTCGCGGCAAAGCCGATATTAGAGTTGAATTAAAAAATTATCCAATCAAGGATGACATCCTCCAATGTAAATCCCTGTATGTCCCAAATGAAAAGAAAGCATACAAATTCCTTCTAAAAGGCTTTAACCAAATGTTTGAGTTTACAGTCTATTCAGGAGACAGCCTCTTGTTTCAAAAAAAAAATTGACAAAAAAGGCTTTTCTAAATATCTGCCTTTCTTCCTGACAGAACTTGATTTCACAAGTAGTGATGTTGAAGTAATAGCCTGCAATACTGAATGTAAAAGAATTGTTTTCAGACACCGCATAGGAATTCCCAATAGTGATATAGGTATGGAGTGTTATTACATTATGAATTTAAAAGGTGATATACTCTCAGCTAATTACAATTTCAGCTTCCTTAGATATATAAATAGCAACCTGGATTTATCAAACAACTACAATTTATTGCTTACGGCTCATGAATGTTTCAATTTCATGGAAAACACAAAATTCAATTTTGACCCTGAATTCAAGATTACCGCAACTAGAATACTAAATGACACATGCTTTCTGGCAATTTATGATCTTAGAAATGGAAGAGGCCTTCATGAATATGACAATGCTTTTATTTTTTCAGTTTCCGGCAGGAAATTATATAGTTTTAAATTTGATGGCTGGGGAGCTTCCATGAATGGCTTTATACCTACTCTTGAAGATGATACCCTTAACAAAAAAATATGGATATGTGACAATGAAAGAGAACTGCTATATCAGTTTTCTGCTTCAAATCCTATTCCCAAGCCTTTACAAATATCCAGAATAAGTGAATTGAAAGACACAAGTCTATCTAAACAGAATAAAATGCAAATATTGGATTTATCCGGATTTAAGAAAGATAAAGTCGCATACAATTTTCTCGTAGTTGATAGAAAAGGGAATATAAAGGGCTATTACAAAGGGGGAAATTAAAACTATTTATATTCCACTTTCCCCTTTGTCAATAATTCCTTCCAGGCTGAGCGGGTATCTTCATCAATCGTGTCGCTCTTCATAGTGACGGAAACTATGTACTGGTTAATATTCCCCTGCACCAATTGATAAACAGTAGATTTTCCCGGACATTCAATGACGAATTGAATCCAGGAAAATTCATCCTCTTCATTCTTTTCAAGCAAAGTCAGTTGCGCCTGCGGACAAGTACTCATTACTTCAGACATGACGTTTTTCATTCCGTCTTCTACTGGCACATTTGTAGTTCCCTTGTTAATGGTGATAGCTGCTTGTTCCGTCCAGTTCTTCAGTGTTTCTGAACCCTTGAAAAACCGCATTAAGGTTAAAGGGCCTGAACTTGTAGTATCAGAAGCTTTCCAACCGGATGTATCCGGCCATTCCATTGCATAGCCTTCCTCCAGTATTTTTATCTTGCCTTTGAATTTTGAGGAACATAAAAGTTCAGCATCCTTTACAGTGCTTTTATCTCCATATTGCATGGCCATCATATAATCATCACAAGCACCTTCCTTGTCCTTCATTTTCTTTTTCATCTGCCCGCGTAGCGCGTACGCACGTGCATAACTTGGTTTTACCTCTATCAATTGGTCCAGGTCAGCCAATGCACCGGAATAGTCCTTCAGATTCCCTTTTGCGGCAGCACGGTTCAAAATGGCCGGTGTAAATCCCGGTTTCAATTTCAACACCTGGTCAAAATCAGCAACAGAACCCTGGTAATCCATCATTTTCATCTTCACCAATCCACGGTTGAAAATAGCCTGCATATAATCAGGTTTTTCCTTCAGGGCTTTTTCGAATTCTTTCAGTGCACCCTTGTAGTCACCATCTTCCGCAAGCTTGGTTCCTTTCTTGGTATATTCAAGGTATTTAGTGGTCGGTTTAGGAGCTTTTTTTGCTTTGGGATCAGCTTTCGGAGCAGCAGTTTTTGCATCCGGCGTTTGAGTGAATGCAGCGAAAGAGATCACCAACATTATAATAAGACTAAGTATTTTTTTCATATATGTATTTTCATTTGCACATTAGCATCCGCCGCGGCGGAAACTAATTATCACATCACTTATAAATCTTCCTTTTATTCAATTCATGCGTGTAGCGCCTTGCATTTTCCTGGTGTTCCTTTAGTGTTGTAGCAAAATTTGAATACCCTGAGAAATCTTCTTTTGCACAAAAATAAATATAATTATGATGCTCGTAGTTAAGCACGGCATCAAGGGTATTTATAGTTGGCAAGCAAATAGGACCCGGAGGAAGCCCTGCATACTTGTAAGTATTATACGGCGAATCTATTTTTTTATGTTCATTCAATACACGCTTGA
>CAILMK010000369.1 GCA_903835275.1 uncultured bacterium
GATCGTATTCAACAAACGGGACATCATGACCCCGGAAGACGAATTAGTTTTAAAGGAATTGCGCGAAATATATTCGACGATTCCATACAAATGCCATGTGATTTCTGCCTTAACCGGTGAAGGTATAGACGAACTCAAGGAACTAATCAGGCATAAAACAGTTCTTCTCACAGGGCACTCCGGAACAGGAAAATCCACTTTAATAAATATATTAAACCCGGAGCTTCATTTAAAGTCTAACGCTGTATCAAATTATTCAAACAAAGGAAAACACACAACCACTTTCGCTGAAATGCACAGAATAGATTCAGACACATTTATTATTGATACCCCCGGGATTAAAGAATTTGGTATTGTTGATATTAAAAAGGAAGAAATGTGTTTTTATTTTCCCGAGATGAATAAAATAAGGGGAAAATGTAAGTTTAATAATTGCCTGCATGTAAATGAGCCCGGATGTGCTGTACTTGAGGCAGTTGAAAAAGGATTAATACATCCTGCAAGATATAATAGTTATTTAAGTGTTTTAAGGAACGAGGATTCACACAGATAATGTTAATTTAAAAGAGGATTAGGTATGATTATTGTATGTACATACATACACATAGGATTAAAGTAGTAATTTCGTAGTCTATTAGAATTAAATACAAATACAATGAGTAATGCACAAGTAAAAGAGGTAATATCCCTCTTGGAAGGAAAAAAGACGGAATATGAGCAGAGCCTGCGGGCGCTTGAACAGACCATTCATATATTGCGTGGTACTGCACTTAGTTCTCACAAGATACCGAGTCAGGTTTCGGCACTGGTTGATTTATCGGAGCGTACAGGAAAACGTGGAAGGCCAAGGAAGTATCCGGTTGCTGAACCTACGGATGTTGTAAAAGTACCGGGCAAGAGAGGAAGGCCAAGACTGGACCCTACGGCAGAAAGACCGGTCAAAGGGAAAAAACTAACTGTAAATGACAAATTGATCCTTATCCTAAGGGGAGAAAACAGGTTTCTTCATAGCCGCGAAATCGTAAGTACGTACATCAGTCGTTATCCTGAAAATGTTGATGACAGGGACAGGTTAGCACGTCAGTTGTCAGCAATGCTTTCAATTATGAGGCGTGAAGGTAAAATTGTAAACTGGCAGATCGGAAATTCCCTGAAATATACATTCTGGGGTTTCAAGGAATGGCTAAATGAAGATGGAAACATCAAGCCTGCTTATATGTATAAGATCAGGTAAGTTTTTCTTCAGAAATATGAAAAGGGTTGTCCGGCGGGCAACCCTTTTTCGTTTCATACTTCCAAAGCACACAAATTTTGTTAATTTTGACAGCAAATTTCTACATCTATGAAAAGGAAAGAAGGGCTTCAAAAGCTGGAATATCTTATAAAGGAATTGAATGATACACATTCAAGATTGCAGATTGCGAATGAGAATATGCAGCATATCGAAGCGTCTTTGCTAAATCACCAGTTGATTAATATCTACGGACACATACAGGGTTTGCTGCCAAACCTGAAAGATACTGAAGCAGAGTTTGAAGTTTCAAGAATCAGCAAATCTAAAGAGAGCATTCCTCCAACTAAAACGGCATCAGAGAGAAAGAAGGCACTTTTAAAAGGGATGCCTGATAAAAAGGAAGCTGAAGTTAAACACATCCCGGAAATAAAAAATGACGAAGAGGAAGAAGAGGAATATGTTGAGGAAGTTCCTTCCCTGAATACCGAGGAAGGAATGCCGGAATCACCGGAGGAAACCCCTTATTCCGCGCCTCATACTCCGGAGCAGGAAGAAGAGGAGGAGAAAATCGAGGAAAGCAAGTTGCACAGCAGCATCAAGTCCTCTGAAGTTTCACTGCATGAAAAACTTGGACTTAGTCATGAAACTTCCCTGAACGAGAAGTTTTCCGGCATACAAAACAAGCAGAGCCTTTCCGATAAATTAAAATTAACTCCTGTTAAGGATTTGAAATCCGCGATCGGGTTGAATCAAAAAGTGACCTTTATTAATGTTTTATTCAAAGGATCTGACAAGGATTTCAAGAGTGCAATTTCAGCCATAAATAATTTCGGGCATTTTTCAGAAGCGAAGATGTATATCAACAATAATTTATCATCCAAATATAATTGGGACGAACAGAATGAAACTGTTACTGAATTCATGCAATTGGTGCAAAGAAGGTTTTTGTAAATGAGCTGAAGTTTGATTTTCAAAATCTTTTTTCGAGGTTTTAAGTAATTAAATTTCCCATCCGCCGCGGCGGATTTAAGATTTTGAAAATTGGAAATTACTTCGCAATTGTATAGCAACCAGGTCTACGGGTTACCCATAATTTACCTTCCAAATCAGGATCTCCAATCATTGAAGCAGGTAAATTAGTCCAACC
>CAILMK010000370.1 GCA_903835275.1 uncultured bacterium
CTACAATGGGAAAAGCCGGGGCCTTCGTAGGTAAAGGTGCGAGGAGAGCATCTGAGATTCAACAATTGCTTTCTCACGAGACATTGACGTTAGCAGAAGGAGCGGAAATTGTATTTACTTCCAATTGATTTCACCTGATGTAATAATTCCGGTAGTTCAGCGCGTGGTACTGTGGCATCTTCCTCTCGGAAAGCGGAAATGGATTTCACGGCTTCGCCTACTTTTCTGCGTATTGCCCAGATCTGTTCCTTTTCAAAATCGCTCTCGGCATAAAGGACATCCCCACAGCCGTTTTCTTCAAGCGTTGCATAAATGCTTTCACAATCCTTTTGCAAACTATCCAAATAATTCCCATCCACTTCTATAATGAGCAATGCCTGCGCCCATTCAGGCAGCGTCATGGAATTATTGGTATAATTCATCGTATGATCCCAGGCAGCGCGTTCTACAAATTCCAGAGCAGAAGGCGTGATGCCCTTATGAAATATCGCCGCTACACTGGTACAAGCCTTGTCAATCGATTCAAAAAAGGCCATCATCAACAGGCGGTGCGCAGGATAGGGGATGAGTTTTACAACAATTTTCGTAACGATTCCGAGGGTTCCTTCACTGCCCACCATCAATTGGGTAAGATTGTAGCCCGTGGAGTTTTTCAGCGTATTTGCGCCGGTCATAATGATTTCCCCGCTGGGCAGAACCACTTCAAGATTCAGGATATATTCCTTGGTGGTGCCGTATTTTACCGCCTTTGGCCCGCCGGAACTGTGTGCCACATTTCCGCCCAGAAAGCAGGACCCCTTGGAGGCAGGATCAGGCGGATAGAACAGTCCTTTGGCGATTACCGCCTGTTGCAAAACGTCATTTATCACGCCTGGTTCCACTGTAGCCTGGAGGTTACGTCCGTCAATTTCGATGATCTTATTGAGCCTTTCAAGGGAAAGAACGATGCCTCCCTGAACCGGAATTGTAGCCGCGCTGAGGCTGGTTCCCGCCCCCCGGGGGGTGATTGAGATGTGGTTTTCGTTGCAATAACGGACTATTTTGCTAATTTCTTCGGTATTCCCGGGCTTGACTGCAAAAGCGGGTTCAAAGTAGAATTCCCCTGTGTAATCGCTGCCATAAATGCGTTTATTTTCCTCATCCGCAAGGATATTTTCCGCCCCAACCACGCCTGTAACAAAAGCAATGTCTTTTTCGTCCGGGATTTTGTAATAAATTTGCATGGTGCAAATATAGGGGTTGTTGAATTCTATACAAAGTTCGACTCCTACGGAGTCGCTTAACCGGATCGCTGCTTTTCTATAAAGGTGAGATGTCTTCGGCATCATTAGCATTTAGAACGCGGGTTAGGATAAATCAAGCCACCGATTTTGCACACTGATTATAACAAACAGAACGCATTTTTTATGAATCGTAAAACGAACATTTTATTTCTACTTATTTTTCTTCCTTTGCTTGGAATGGCGCAGGAAAATTCCCTTACGCTGGAACGCATTTTTGGTTCTTCGGATTTTTCCCAGAAATATGTACCGGATATGCAGATGTATCCCCATGAAGGCTACTATACCACCAATGATCTGGAC
>CAILMK010000371.1 GCA_903835275.1 uncultured bacterium
TGCTGGTTAAGTCTGCTATGCCATTTTTAGATTGGACTAGCCCAGATGCTGTTATTGAAAGATCTGAATTGTATTTAGAAAATGGATATCCCATAAAATTGCCATACACGGCTAACTTGCAACAATTAAGGGATTTTAAAAAATTAAGAAATCATATTGCCCATAACTCATTAGAAAGCGAAACACAATATATAAAATTACTTAAATCACATTATACTTTTGTCCCTTTAACCATCCCATCACCCGGTCAATTTTTAATGCTAACCTCAAAACGAAATAACTCAAATTATCTATTACTAGATTTTTTTGAGCTTATGAAAACAATCTCCATTGATTTGACATAATTCTTTTTCAAGTAATTTACGCAAGCAAGTTTAGTCTAAGCATTACTTACGAATAATACCAGTTTGAGATCCCTACCCTACAAACTCTTTCTCTGCCTCTGCCAGTAATTCCTGTTTTTGAATGGGAACTACTCCTGCTTTTTCGCAGACAAGGCCACCGGCCAGATTGGCGAGGGCGGCGACAATTTCCAAACTGGCGCCTGTAAGCATGGCAAGGGCTGCAACACTGATCACGGTATCGCCTGCGCCACTCACATCAGAGATACTGCGGATATGCGCTGGCAATAAATGTCCCTCCGTTCCATTGGTAATGTAAACGCCACGCTCAGATAACGTCACCATGACGTATTTGAGATGCATGGAATGAATCAACTGGTTGGCTGCGTCTTGTATTTCCCCTATGGGAGAATGATTATTGATATCAAGTTTCAATCCCTCTGCAAGTTCGCGCAGATTAGGTTTGAAAAGAGTTGCCCCTGAATAGAAATGAAAATTCCTTTTCTTTGGATCTACTGCTATTGGAATATTACGATGATTCGCTTCAAAAATAATATCGGTGATCAGTGCTTCGCTTAGAACGCCCTTATCATAGTCTTCAAAAATGATCAGCGCCGCATCATCCATGTGGGATATGATCAGCTCGAATAATTTATCGGAGTCTTCATCTTCAATCAAACTGTCATCTTCGGTATCTATACGCAGCATCTGGTTTTTCTGTCCGAGTACACGCGTTTTTACAGTAGTAGGCCGCGATGGAATATGAATCACTCCCGACGTGGAAATATTCTGTTTACTTGCTTCCGTTAAAAACACATCTGCTTCCGCATCCTGTCCTATGGCAGAACAAATTATGGGAGCAGCACCGAGTGTTTTAAGATTGAGTGCAACATTAGCCGCGCCACCCAAACGGAATTCTTTTTTGGTGACATGAACAATGGGAACAGGCGCTTCCGGAGAAATACGATCTACCTTGCCCCACCAGTATGAATCGAGCATTACATCACCAATGACCAATACATGTTTCCCTTCAAACTGGTTGAAGAGATTTTCAAGTTCGGTATTGGATATGTTGTTCATGCGTTCTTTGTTTTTGGTTTCTTGACCCCTAAATCCCCTAAAGGGGACTTTAACTCAACTTCGCCCTATTCGCCGCGGCGTCCCTCTCCCAAGGAGAGGGACTTTAACTCAATGTTCTTTTAACGAAGTACGTTTGTCTCCCCTCTCTTAAAGGAGAGGGGTTAGGGGCAGGATTAGTTCAAATTCCCCAATGCTTCTATAATTCTATCACACGCCTTGGTAATGTTTTCTTCTGAAGTTGCAAAGGATAAACGTATGCAGTCAGGTGCGCCGAAGCCGCTACCGGAAACTGTGGATACTCTTGCTATCTTCAGCAGGTACATGCTCAGGTCGTCTGCATTATTTATTTTTATATCGTTAAAGCTCTTTCCGAAATACGAACTCACATCCGGGAATAAATAAAATGCACCGTCAGGAACACCGTATTTCAATCCCTTTGCTGCGCGAAGTTTTGCGACGAGAAGTTCGCGCCTTTTATGGAAGGCTTCGCACATATCATCGGTTGGCTTCATGTCGGAAGTCAACGCACAGATGGCTGCTTTCTGTGAAATGGATGAAGTACCGCTTGTGAATTGTCCCTGCAATTTCTCACATGCCCTGATGATCCATTCCGGTCCTGCTGCATATCCTATGCGCCAGCCCGTCATGGCAAATGCCTTTGACATTCCATTAACCACCACTACCCTATCTTTTATAGATGGAAATTGTGCCAGTGATGCATGACCTTCCTTTGTGAAGTTTATATGCTCATATATTTCATCGGAAATAATTATCACATGCGGATGACGTGCAAAAACCTCTGCCAGCTTGCTGAGTTCTTCCTTTGAATAAAAAGAACCTGTAGGATTGGACGGTGAAGAATACATGAAAGCCCTTGTCTTCGACGTAATGGCTGCTTCCAGTTGAGCCGCAGTGATCTTATAATCCTGATCTACGCCTGCAAACACAGAAACAACCTTACCTTCCGCAAGTTTTACCATTTCAGGATAAGAAACCCAATATGGAGCAGGAATAATGACTTCATCGCCTTCATCGATAATACTGAGTACAATATTTATCAGCGATTGCTTTGCACCGGTGCTTACTATTATCTGTGAAGGAGTATAGTCCAGACCATTTTCCTTTTTGAATTTACCTACAATGGCATCACGCAGTTCAGGAAAGCCTACAACGGGAGTATAATGGGTAAATCCATCGTCTATTGCCTTCTTAGCGGCTTCCCTTATATGTTTAGGAGTGTCAAAATCGGGTTCACCGAGTGTGAGATTGATGATATCCAGCCCCTGGGAAATAAGCTCCCTGCTGAGGCGGGCCATTTGCAAAGTGGAAGATTCCTGAATATCATGGATACGTTTAGCTACCTTATCATCCATAAATTAACATTTCACCCGCAAAAATAAAGGCTAAATTTGATAATCAACCATTTTGATCCATTTAAGGACTGTTGGATATTATCAATAAATACGAGGGAATATCAACAATGCATATAAGGATCAAAGCATTAGCGTCCTTGTTAAACAAAATTAGCGTACGCCGTTTCCTTGAGAGGAAGTTGCCAGTGCGCTGGGTAATCCTTTTGATCGGAGATGGTATTATCAAAAACGATGGTATCAGGATTTATTTCCCCGGTGCTGACAAGCGATGATATTTTATTCAACGGCGCCAAAAATATATGGTCGTCCTTAAGATACGCCATGTTCGTCCTGTCAAAAAGGGAAAGGTTATACTTCTGTTCAAGTGTTTTGATAAATCTCACAGAATCATCAATCGAACAGCCGGAAGCCTTTGCCTGTTCCTCGTCCACTTTAAGGACAATAAATTGATTGTAAGGAAGTTCAAACTCTGCAGTGAGTTTTTTACCATGTGCATTCCAACGGTCTGTAAATTCCTGAAGGTCATTTTTAAATGATAGTTTCTCTTCATCAGAGAGTTGCCTGTCGGCCTGATATATCCAAAGGTTCATTGTTTGTAAATTAAATTTTCCTTAACCACCCCGCCCTAAAGGGCACCCCTCCTAAAAACAGGAGGGGAATTTTAAAAATCTTCGATTTTTTAAATCCGCAATCCAAAATCGTCAATCCGAAATCAGAATAACCTTATTTATGTCCCGCAGGTTTCTTTACCGGAGGATTTTTAATCGTAGTATTTTTCATAGGAGTCTCCATTGTTTCTTCCTGTAGGGCCTGAACAACAGGAGGAACAGGCAGATCAAGCCCGGTAGCCCACCAGTAAAAATCTTCCTTTGCCA
>CAILMK010000372.1 GCA_903835275.1 uncultured bacterium
CTCATGGAATTGCACCACGAAAAAGTGGAAGATGAATTCCTGGTGGGTGACATATATCTGGGTCGGATTAAGAAATTAATTCCCGGGCTCAACGCTGCCTTTGTAGATATAGGGCATGAAAAAGATGCGTTCCTGCATTACCTGGACCTTGGTCCTGATATCCGTTCGTTTTTAAAGTTTACTGATCTTGTACGTAAGGGAAAACTAAAGGATACCCATCTTCACAGTTTCCGTTTTGAACCCCAGATCGTAAAAACCGGAAAGATTGACGAAGTATTCCAACCAAATACCCAGGTGATTGTACAGATTGTCAAGGAGCCAATTTCCACCAAGGGGCCTCGTTTGACCTCACAGTTAAGTTTGCCGGGACGTTTCCTGATCCTGATTCCATTTAGCGATACGCTTTCCTTATCCAAAAAGATA
The DNA here is from genome assembly GCA_903835275.1 of uncultured bacterium. Classification (GTDB taxonomy): domain Bacteria; phylum Bacteroidota; class Bacteroidia; order CAILMK01; family CAILMK01; genus CAILMK01. Next base: position 424 of record CAILMK010000372.1, read on the forward strand.
TTCAACCGTTCTGAAAGGGACAGGCTGAAGAAGATTATTGTCGGGATTAAGCCTAAGAATTACGGGGTCATTGTTCGTACCAATGCGCAGGAGGCAACCCAGGAAGAACTGGAACAGGACCTGAAAAAGCTGATGCTGGATTGGGATAATCTTGTCAAGGAATTAATGGCTAATAAAGCCAAGTTATATTCTGAAGCAGATAAGACAGTTACCATCCTCAGGGATATTTTGAACAGTTCATTCAGTAAAATCACCGTTGATAGCCAGAAACTTTACAAGCAGATAAAAAAATATCTTCACGAAATAGCCCCCGAGCAGGAGGATATTGTGAAATACCAGAAAAGTGACGAATCGCTTTTTGAATACCTGGAAGTAGACAAGCAGATAAAATCCCTCTTCAATAAAATCGTAAATGTTGGAGGAGGCGCATACCTGGTTATTGAGCATACGGAGGCAATGCACGTCATTGACGTGAATAGCGGAAGCAAGCGGGTACGGAATGAGCTGCAGGAAGAAAATGCCCTTAAAACGAACATGGAGGCTGCTGCGGAAATTGCGCGTCATTTGCGTCTCCGCGATATGGGTGGTATTGTAGTAGTGGATTTCATTGATATGCGCAGTGCATTGCACCGCAAGCAGGTCTTTGAAAAGATGAGGGACATCATGGTTGAGGACAGGGCAAAACACACCATTCTTCCTCTCTCAAAATTCGGGATCATGCAGATCACGCGTCAGCGTGTACGGCCAGAGATCAACATGGAAACATCTGAACCGTGCCCTGTTTGTTTCGGCACAGGTGTCATCAGCAGGCATATTACCATCAATGAGGAAATAGAGCGCAAGCTTGAAGAAACCCTTGATAAGCGTGAGAAAGGACCCGTTACCTTATGCATACATCCGTTCCTGGCGGCATATTTCACCAATGGTTTCCCATCGGCACGCATGCGCTGGTACCTTAAATACCGCAAGTGGGTGAAGATAGAACCTATGGATGGTTATCTCTTAAATCAGTTTGAGATAGAATAGGACAGAAAACCTTTATTCATATTTTTGAATAGATCCTTCTGCTTTTTTAACAGACAATCAAGTAACTTTGGATCGAAATGAGGAGCGCATTATACATACTTGCCTTCGTGTTACTTTCTTTTGCGGCAATAGCGCAGAATAAAGGGAAATCCGCCACGGATAATCTCGTTGTGGATTCTACCATCGCCCTGCCTCCGGATTCCACTATTTCAGATACCCTTATTGATGATGAATCCGAAGCCGAAGCCATGGATTCTACCGTTAATGCCATTACTGCTACTACTACGAATGATGAAGTATATACGTATCACCCTGAAGACCGCGGGGAATCCTTCAGGCATTATTTTATTCCTGTATTAATTGGCAGCTATTACCAGCCAAAGGGCAAAGATTCCCTGGGTACATACAAAGGCGCGGGTATAGAATACACTTTCATTGAAGCTTTTACTGATAACAAATTTCATCACGGACCTGCCTACGAGAGATTGTATGGCAAGCTAAGCATTATGCAGAGCAGCAAAACAGTGCAAAGTGATCTTTTTTCCTTTTCCTTTGGTTTTGAATTCTCCTTTGAAAAACATCCGAACCGTCATATTTTCATTCCTTATTATGGCTTGGAATACGGCGGCTTTATCCAGAAATATTTTAATACTGTAGGATGCATTATTCCCGATGCGGGTATCTTCCTGCTCTATTCCAAAAGGATCGCCTTATCGTGCAGCGGAGGCTATGTATATCCTTTCTCCAATTTCGAAATGCTGCAGGGGTATTATGCCAAGGCTTCCCTGAGAATTATTTTCTGGTAAATCAATAATTTCACTGTAATATTATTTTCTCAAAACTACTCTGTGTAGCGTTTTGTACCTGCAGGAAATAGATGCCTTTCGGGTAGCTCCGGAGGTCTAATTCGTAAGATGAATTTACTTTAAAAGAGAATAATTTCTTACCTGTAATATCCGTTAACTTCACGTTGGAAGGTATTGGATTTGTCAATTCAATCCGGATAAATCCTGTACTTGGATTAGGATAAATTTTTATTCCGTTTTCATTAGTGGAATTAGCAATCCCTGTAAGGATAAAATTGTAATCAGCCGAACGTTCAGACTCACAAATACTATCTGTGTAAGAGACGGAATATTTTCCGGAACGCGATGGCATAAAATAACAATTCACTGAACTTATCAATGAATCATTAATATACCAGTTGCACGATTTTTTTCCGGTGATGGAAGAAACAAGTGTGTCTTTTCCTATGAGGGATATTTTTGGTGCCGAATCCTGAAGTATGGTTACCGTTCCGCTGTCAATATTTTTATCTCCATACATATTGCTGCATTGAACATAATACTTGTAAAGGCCCGGCTTGGAATAATGATGCATAAAGGAATCCGTAGTGGAAGACAAGCTATCATCGCCCCACCATTTTATGGAATTGATAATACTCGCGGAATCAGCTTTTAGTTTGAAAGTAGCATTATTGCAGGAGGCATTTGCATTTGATGTAAAGGAAGAAGCCGGGTCTACAAATACCAAAAATCCGCGCGAAGTAACTCCCGGATACGGACACTGGCTATCACTTGCATTCACCATGAGAAAATATGCCTGTTTATCTATATCCTTTGTACCAGGTGTCCAGCATACATCCAGCTTTTGGCTATTTCCTTTGCCTGTGGTAGTGATAGATGCTCCGCTTATAGTGGTTTGCCAGTTTAATCGGATGCTATCCTTGCGGTCGGAATCTTTTGCAAAAATGGAAACGCATTTTTTCTTTCCTGCAGTAAAATGAACGACGGAACCATCGGTACTATCCACGCCGGATAGCTGAGGGATCTTGTTTTTGTTCCCGCGCAATATATTCAACTGGAAATCCCGGGTAAAATAGTCCTCTAGATAAGGTTTGCCGGCCATTGTTTTTTTATACCTTTCTATTCTTACGCAAATGGTAGTGATTGCAGTAGCAGTTGGCTCTGCATACATATCTCCTGTTTGAGGATCCAGATGGAATCCTCCATAGGAAGAATGTGGATTCCAATGAGCATTAGGATTAGGGAAGGAATCAAATTGAAAAGGCTTGTTATAACTATAAGGTTTGGAATAGTCAACATAAGTAGGTTTGCCGCCCACACTAATTGGTCCATACTGTTCAGGCTTGCTAAGTGAATAACTAAATGAATCCTTGTTTCCGGAGGAATCACGGTCAAAATCATAGGCTCCTAAATTAAACCTGAAGGGTTGATTCACTTGTGCAACAAAAAATGGAGGATTGCTAAATATTGGTGAGCTATCCTTTGGATTCAGGCAAGTGTTTAATTCGCTTTCCAAATATGCAGCCTCATCTGCCATGCCGATCGTAATGTCACTACTGCGGCCTGTATCACTAATAGAAAGATAGAAATTGCAGCAGGAGCTTGACGTGGGTTTAACGAAGGTACAGCTATAGATATATTTCTTTACGCCATATCCGAATGTACAACCGGATTTGCAATCAGAACATTGGGTTTTGCAGACAGGAGTTACATCTATGGTGGAGGAATGTTTTTGAGTAATTGAAATAGATTTATACTTGCAATCATTCACCCCAATAACAAGATTTGGGGGCCCATAAATGGAACCACAACTCAAATAGATATTAGCCGTAATTAAAAAAGAATCTTTCCCCAACACTTTCCAACTCATTTCACCGCCCATATAACCGCCGGCTTTTGATTGAAGAAAACACAAGGAAAACACGAAAAGAAGGATGATTTTTCTCATAGTTTTATTTGTTTGGCTATTCAAATATACAAAAAAATAGAGAAATAGAAGTTTATTTTACCACCTAACCCCCTAAAGGGGGAAGCGCTTCGCGCATTCAGTGATTATCTGGAAGTTTTTGTTCCAGCAGAGTCTCTCGAAGCGCCGGGACTGGCATGGCGAGGACTCTGCGTCCGGAAGCTACTAATAGCAGTGTCCCTTTCCTCCATACAAACAAGCCTGCATGAGACATTGCTGGAACATTATAAAAATCGAAGATTTTAATTTCCCCTCCTGTTTTTAGGCGGGGTGCCCGTAGGATGGGGTTGTCAATCGTGAGTAGGAGCTTACTTCACAAAATTACTATACCCTTTCATGATCCTTTGCAGATTTCTTCTCTGGACGTAGACAATTTCAGTTGGGTCATTACTATTGATGGCAAGAAACCTGCTCTTATCATTAGGATCACGCCCTGCCATTTGCAAATGGCCTTCTGCGCGTACATTGTAGAATTTAACCGTGGAAGCTTCTTGCCCTTCCGTTTTTACTGAGATTGTAACCACAGGATCCAGGTGGCGGACAGAATCCATTTGTGCAGGTTGTGCAGTATAGAAAGCTTCATATTCCACATTGGTAAAACCAAGCAAAAACTCTTTGGCATTTAAAGTGGATACTTCTTTTCCTTCACCACTTTCGTTTGGATGTGATATGCTGAAATTTTTTCCATCGGAAGTAAATTTGAATGATTCCTTGGGATTTTCCGGATAATCATACGTTACCTCGCGGATGCTTGAAGGGGCGAGTTTATAAACATCCCTTCCGCGCCATCCTTTTTCAGCGGCATCATATCTGCCGGACAAATATCCATCAAAGCCCGGTATCCATGTCACAATGGGATCACTGGAGCCATCCATCAGCATAATGGTTCCAAGCTCGTCTGAGGTAGTGCCACCGACATAATACGTTAGCGTTGGAGTTGTATTGCCCTTGGTATATATTTCCACCTTTACACTGCCTGTAAGCATATCCTTGAGGAAGGCTTTTTTTGCCTTTACAGATAATGGATTTTTCATTTCAACGGAGTGCATCGTTTCCAGTAAAATATCCATCCTTGATTTAAATGCCTTATATTTTTTATTGAGTGTCCAGGAGCCTGGCCCGGTACGCTCTAGCAGTACCTGGTTTTTATTTTTATCAGCAAGAAATATTTTGGTGATGCTTCCGGTATCTTTAATAGCAAATACAGTCATAGTTCCTGTCCGGTTCCGCGAAAGAAGAAATATACACGCTCCTGCGAGGATCACAAAAATTGCCAGATATACGTAAGTTGCTTTCTTCATGGTTTTAATTATACGCTGAATCTTCTTTTCCTGATGTAATTATAAATGATACCGAATAGTATTACAAGGAAAATCGGTATGATCGTGTTGATGGTTTTCCAATAGGTTGCGTCACTTTTTACAGCTCCTGCATCCAAGAGGCGCAACTTGAATTGCTTGGACCGGAGTGAGATTAAACCTGATTCGTCCACGAGGTAATCGATGCAATTGAGGATAAAGTTTTTATTTGCGAAATACTGGTTGGTATAAGGATCATACCCCAGTGGATATCCCTGTTGCTTGCTCTTGCTGAATTGATTTTTGATCACATCCCCGTCAGATACAACAATGATCTTTGCGGGCTTGCTTTTTGTAAGGAACTCTCCGTATTCAGGCCCCGGATTCTGGCGGTTTGCAAATGCAGACCTGAAGCTACCTTCAAGTAAAACAGCAAGGTTTTTTTGCCCCGCAGTATACATCCTCTGGTCTATATTCTTAACCATATTCAGGTTTATCAGAACAGGATTTTGCATTACCCTGGAGCTTGGGGAAGTTTGCAGGAGAATAGTTTTTTTAACTTCCGGATTCTGTTTGCCGTTTACAGTATCAATGGTGTTTGCAAACTGAAACCATATTCCACTCAGCCCATTTACAATCGGGTGATCACCGGATGGTGTCACGAGAGGATAGAAGGGCCATTTCAGCAGGTTGCCGCTATTTTGTGAACCATACGCAGCGCTAATTAAAGGGATGTAATGGCGATTCAAATCGAGGACTAAATTATCATTGATGCGGACTCCGTATTTATAGAAAAAATCTTCGAGGTGTAAAGGATAACTTACAGTAAGTTCATTGCCGGAATGAAGGCTGTCAAGCTCTGCCATTAGGTTATCAATACAGAATAAAACCTTACCACCTTTCATAATGTATTGGTCCAGTTTATACTTTTCCAATTCTGAAAAAGTGGAATCCGGCTTTGCAACAATGAGTGCTGCATATTCATCATAACGACCTACTTTGTACTTGGGTGCATCCACATAGTCAACCGTATAATATTCCGTCAGCGCAGTTTCAATATCCTTCAGGTATTTCGGATCCAGTTCCCCGTGTCCCTGTACAATTCCTATTTTAGGTTTCATTCCGCTCAAAAGCTTCCGCAGCGTATTGGCGAATTTATATTCTATCTGAGTAACGGAATTATTCAATACTTCTTCAGGACTGACATTACCCACCTGATCCTCCAGTAGTATGGTGGAAAGACTCTCATTATTGTAAGTAATAATGGCTCCCGGGAATATTATTTTCTGTGAAAATTTATCGTCCTCATTTACACTCAGGTTGATCGGGCGCAAGCCGAGGGATGCCAGTTGGGTGTATAATTTCTTCTTGCCCTCCAAATCATTTCCTGCATTCGGATTGATGAACTGGTATTGTATCCTGTCACCTGCAACTGACCTGAATTCATCAAGAATATCCTTGATGGCATCGTGCAGGCGGACAAATCCGGCAGGAAGATCATCACCTTCAAGATATACTTTTACGAAAACCACATCTTTGGTTTTCTTAAGCATTTTTATAGTCGGTTCGGAAAGTGTAAAACGTTTATCTCCGGTAAGGTCAATGCGTTTATAATATAAATTACAGATGATGTTTACAGCCACAATAATGGCAAGCATCAGGATTGCCTGGATAATGATCTGCCGTTTCTTTTCTTTTGCCTTGTTCATGTTACCAGCGCCTCCTTTGTATTATTGTACGGGTGAGGAAAAGAAAAACAGTTATAAAGCTGAGGAAATAAACAACATCGCGTGTATCTACAATTCCGCGGCTGATGGATAAATAATGTGCCTGTATACTGAACATAGCAAACAACCATTCCACGGAACTGAATATGCTCATCTCAGCAAAGAAATCCAGGAGGATAAAAAAGAAGACACATAAAATCAATCCAATGATAAATGCTACAATCTGATTATCGGTGATTGAAGATGCAAAAATACCAATGGCAAGATAAGCACCACCGACAAATAATAACCCTATATAGGAACCAATTGTTGCGCCGTGATCTACATTTCCTGCAGGTACCGCAAGGGCATTAATTGTGTAATAATACAGCAGGGTAGGGAGGAGTGAAAAGATCACGAGCACCAGGCCGGCAAAATATTTTCCAAGTATAATTTGAAAATCAGTAACAGGTTTGGTGGAGAGTATTTCAATAGTACCTGTATTTTGTTCCTCTGCAAAACTGCGCATGGTAATCGCAGGAATTAAAAATAAAAATACGATTGGGCCTATGCTGAATAATCTATCCAATGTGGCATAGCCATCGTGCAGAATATTATCCGGCAATACCCACAGAAATATACTGGTAATAACAAGAAATACCCCGATGCTGATATAGGCTATCAGCGAACTAAAGAACAGGGTTATTTCTTTTTTAAATATTGAATACATTTTATTATTCTACCGGTAATTTAGAGGTGGAGGTAAGTTGCTGGAAAACATTTTCAAGGCTCTGTTCTTCCTTTTTCAATTCGTAAATCACATTGTTTTTCTGCACCGCCCATCTGAATACTTCTTCGCGGATGTCATTGCTTCCTTCGGTATGCAGCAGCCAGTGATTGCCTTTAAATTCAGCTTCGGCAACTCCGCGTATTTTACTAAGTTCGTCTTTCGTAGCAGGATTTTTAAACTCCACCCGTACAAAGCTATTTCCCCTCGAGGCGCTCATCAATTCTGCGGTAGGTTTATCCGCTACTATCTTTCCCTTATTAATTATTAGCACACGGCTGCAAATAGCCTGTACTTCCTGCAATATATGCGTGGAAAATATAACTGTTTTCTTTTTGCCTATTTCCTGGATCAGGTTACGGATCTCAATGATCTGGTTAGGGTCAAGGCCTGTTGTGGGTTCATCAAGGATCAGAACTTCCGGATCATGGATAAGTGCCTGTGCCAATCCCACCCTCTGGCGGTAGCCTTTGGAAAGCATCCGTATTTTTTTACGCTGCTCTACTTCA
>CAILMK010000373.1 GCA_903835275.1 uncultured bacterium
AGGTTTCTTCAGAAGCAACTTCTGCAGATTCTTCGGCAGCAGGTGCATTTGCAGCGGCAAGTTCAGCAGCAAGTGCTGATCTTTTTGCAAGAATATCCTGCGAGCGTTTGTGGGAAACGGCAGATTCTGCTTCATGGTTGGCGCGTAGTTTCGCGTCAGCATCCTTGGCAAGCTTGCCAATCTTCTCATCAATCTTGCCTGCTTTCTTCTCTAACCATTCTGCGAAGCGCTTGTCTGCTTCTTCCTGGCCAAATGCTCCTTTCTTAACGCCTCTTGCAAGGTGTTTACGGTAAAGAACGCCTTTGTAAGTAAGGATTGCACGCATTGTGTCTGTAGGCTGTGCGCCTTGTTCTACCCATGACAACGCTTTATCTACATCCAGATCAATGGTTGCAGGATTCGTGTTCGGGTTGTAGGATCCAATTCTCTCGATAAATTTGCCATCACGTGGCGACCGAGAATCCGCTACTACGATGTGGTAGTACGGCTGTTTTGCGCGTCCATGACGCTGAAGTCTAATTTTTACTGACATAATTTAAATATTTAAGACCAATCAATGGTCAATATTTTTGTGGCTGCAAAGGTAAGGGAAAATATTGAATATCCAATATTGAATATTGAATGATAAAGTGGAGCTCAAAGAGCAAGAGACGGGGGGCGATGGAAAACCCAAAATATTGAATGATAAATATTAAATATCGAATAATAAACTGAATCTCAATCCCGTAGGGATATTCCCCCTTTGACAGCCTGTCCCGATTTCTCGGGAGGGGTTAGGGGGATGACTTGCGAAGAACCCAAGTACCCGAGCAGTGAGACCGGGGTGGCCCATGTGGTCCTACTGGTCAGTACCTGAGCCGCTTGACCAGAAAAGGCCGGCAAAGGGATTTGAAAGGACATAATATTAATAATGAGTTGATTAATAAATACCATTTTTTTCCCGATGAACCAAAAACATACCATCGTTATATTCGATCTCGACGAAATAAGGCATGCGCGAATGCACGAAGTCCAAATTTAAATTAACAAAAATCTTTTTTATCGTGGCAATATCTTTCATAACCTGCTGTCGTTCCTTTTTGTCATCAGGTTTTTCGTCAGGCTTTATTTTTTTTAATATATTATCCTTGGAAAACATTAAAGTATATGAAGAAGAATATTCAAGGGTAAGGTGTTCAACCCTATATATCTTGTTGAGTGTATCTCTGAGAAATTGATTCAGAACAGGAGAAATGGAGTCTAAATATTTGCGGGCAAGAAATTCTTTATAGCTAATTTTATGCGCACCTACTTGAAGAGAAACTACTCCATAATGGTATGTTCCTTTTGGCAACTTGCTCTCGAAATTATCCCATTGTTTTCGCAAGGAGAGTAATGTATCCAGGGAATCAATGACGTTATAAACCTTTACTTCTTTTTTTGGCATATTTCTCAGCCTTCCCGAATATAAAACGCTTAAATAAGTATTTGGAGTTGAAGTTTCCATAATTTCATAGTAAGTATCGGGATAACTAAAATAAATAGAATGGTACTGTATAGGAATGGGTTGGATTGAAGCGATGATATTATAAGCTTTTCTTGCTTTCAAACTATCAATCTTTATTTTTTGAAGAAGCATCTTCGAAGGCTTTGGATTTTTATTCCCCTTAATTACCGGGTAATCTTTTTCAATATAGTTGGTAACTTCTCCGTAGTAAGATATGTAGTCCC
>CAILMK010000374.1 GCA_903835275.1 uncultured bacterium
AAATTATGAGGAAAAAATCAAAATACTGCTTATTAATCTTATCTTTGATCTTTGGTTCTTGTATGAAAAAAAATGATTCAGGGATCTCAAATACTTCTACCCAACCTAAAGGTTATTTAAAATCATATTCTTATATAGGCGATATATTTAATTTTACCTATACAAACGGTTTGATTTCACGCGTCGATGAAACTGTGATAGGGACAACTTTTCATTTATTTTACAATAACTCAGGTACGCTTACCCAAACCTTGCAGGATGGAGTAAGTTCAACCGGAAAATATAATTATTCCTATAATGCTGATAACAAATTAAGCCAGGTTAATGTTTACACTGATAGCGAAAACATTTATAAATTACAAAATTTCGAAACTTTTACTTATCAAGATTCGACAATAACTTTGACTTATTATTATTCAAATGGGAATGAAGAAAGTTCAAGGAAATATTATTTTAGTAATGGGAACATTGTTAAGGAAGAAGGATACTATAAAGGCGCAAGGACCGACAGTATATTTTACAAGTTTGACAATAAAAAGAACCCACTTGCTTTTTCTGAATGGATTTCATTAGAATTTTGGCATGCTCAGGCTGTAAGTAAAAATAATATCACTTCAATTAAATATCCAAATTCGGATATTGAGTTTTGGTATGAGTATAATTCGGATGGTTTACCAACAAAACAAGATGACAACCAAGGACATATTTGCACTTACGAGTATTATTGACCACGATACACATTGAAATACCTTTTAAGCCCCTCATTACTGAGAGGCTTTCCTGTCGCTACAAATAAACTATTTAGTTGTATAAGCGTTAGTATGGATAAATCCGTTCACTGGTCTGCGTACACGCAAATATTTTTCAGAAGTTACCGGATAACCCAGGCGGAATGAATAAGCGATTTTCATGTTATTTGGGATATTCAACATCTTTCTTAGTTTTTTCTCGATAGCGCCTTCGCTCAATGCACTCAGGATGTGAAAACCAATACCGAGGGAATTTGCCATAAGCCACATATTTTCCATCACACATCCAAGACTGATTGCCCCTAGGAAATCACCCTCTGATGCAGGGGCTCTTTTTGTGAAATCATAAAGAACAATTGCAAGTACAGGGCTTGATTTAATTTCCTCACCCATAAATGAATTATGATCATCACGCGCAATATCTTTTTCCGTAATATTCGGCTTCCTCCATGATGGAGGGAACTGGGCGCCCAATATGCCGGTACCTTTTTGTTTCAATTCTTCTTTAGAAAAAGAAAGCTGCTTATAATTTTCCCTGACAAATGTAAGAGATATAGGATTTTTAATGTTAGCAATTGCATCCAGTATTTTCCTGTCATCTACAATAATAATTTCAAAGTTTTGCATATTATGGGCAGTGGGAGCCCATCTGCCGGCTTCAAGGATTTTCTTCAAATCCTTTTTTGCAATTTTCTTTTTAGGATCAAACAGCGTTCTTGCTGATTGGCGTTTGCGCATTAAATCTAATAAGTGTTTCATATAATTAGTTAGTCATTTTTAATACCGCCCTGAAATGTACTTTTGAATCCATCATTTTTTGGAATGCAACAGGTGCTTCTTCTAAAGGGAAAACCTCCACCATTGGAATGATTTTGGTAAGTAAGCTAAAGTCCAGTGTTTCGCCCATATCTCCACCCACCCATCCTGTAATGGAACGGTTGCCGCCAAGCAAAGCTGCCGGAGGAAAATGCATCAGGTCACTGGCTGCGGCGATGATAATTATTTGTCCATTTTTCCCCAGACCGCCTATAAGCTTTCCGATTTCAACTCCGTTTGGAGCTGTACATATAATGGCACGTGCTCCACCCATTTTTTTTAATTCTCTTGCCGCATCTGTAGAGGTAGTATCCAAATAAATATGAGCGCCAAGTTGCATTGCAAGTTCTTTCTTTTCAATTCCACGGGAAAGAACAACCGTCCTGAAACCGAGTTTCACTGCGTATTGCAGCGCAAGGTGGCCCAGTCCTCCCATTCCGTGGATTGCTACGAGTTCACCCCCACGAATCCCATGGTTTCTCAATGCGCCCAGTGTAGTGGTACCGGCACAAAGCAAGGGGGCAGCCTCTTCTGCATTAAATTCATCAGGAATGCTTACGAGAGATTCATTACGGGCAGTCATATATTCTGCATAGCCTCCATCACTGGAAATACCCGTAGTCATGGAGTTTTCACACGCCCAGAAATCACCTTTCATACATGATTCGCATTTCATACAGTGCCCGGCATGCCATCCCACGCCTACCCTTTGACCAACTTTCCAGCGGTCAATTTCTGCTCCTGTTTTCGTGATGATACCAATAACTTCATGTCCGGGTGTTCTTGGATAAACAATATTCGGATAATATCCTTCCTTCGTAACTGCGTCACCATGACAGATCCCACATGACTGTATTTTTATTTGTACTTCATTGGGTCCGGGTTCAGGGATGGGAATGTTTACAAGTTGCAAT
>CAILMK010000375.1 GCA_903835275.1 uncultured bacterium
TCCCGTTTCTTATTACAAACTATGGGGTGGTTTCTGCGCGGGCGAAGATGAAGGGAAGGATGGTACTTTAGTTCAGTGCCCGGAAAAGACTTCCCTTATCAAATCCGATGGCATTTATTCTTATATAACTACAGAACGCATCAAGGTTCCTTCCGGCCCCACCTTGGTGGATTCTGTACGTTATTTTACCAAAATCCAGCCTTCAGGAAAATTTGAAACTAATAAGATAGATAGTACTCGTTATCAAAGGAAAATGAAAAAGTAACCTTGCTCTTCGAGTTCTCCCGGCCTCGAAGCATATGGTCGGATGTCTTCAGACATCCTATGAATGCCGTTTGAAAACCATAAACCATATCCTTTCATCCGCCGCGGCGGAAAGGAGACCTGAAAGAGCGGCTAATAATCTGGGAAAATCCCAGAAATCTGCGGGAAACAAAACAATATTCAAAAGCATTTTTAATTGTCTATCAACTGGTTAACTTTGTTCATAAGTCTACCGAATTTTCCCCAAGTCGAAATAGTGATAAAATTTTTGTCGTTGTCAGCCAAGCTATATATTTGCACCAATGAAAGAAGAGGCTAAGTCCGACAAGCTGCAAGGCGATGAAAGCATTCATGAAGTGAAGGCAGTGGATGGGATGTATGAAAATTACTTCCTGGAATATGCCTCGTATGTAATTCTTGAGCGCGCCGTTCCTGCTATGGAAGATGGGCTTAAACCCGTGCAGCGCAGGATATTGCATGCAATGAAGGAGATGGATGACGGCCGCTTTAATAAGGTCGCCAACATCATTGGTAGTTCCATGCAGTACCACCCACACGGGGATGCTGCCATTGGGGATGCCATAGTTAATCTTGGTCAGAAAGAGCTACTTATAGAAACCCAGGGTAACTGGGGCGATATGCGCACCGGGGATTCCGCGGCGGCACCAAGGTATATTGAAGCAAGGCTTTCAAAGTTTGCTTTGGAGGTAGCCTTTAATGCGCAAACCACTGTCTGGCAGTCATCTTATGATGGCAGAAAACGCGAGCCGGTAACACTTCCGATGAAGTTTCCGCTATTGCTAGCACAGGGTGTGGACGGCATCGCGGTGGGACTTGCCACCAAGATCATGCCTCATAATTTCATTGAGCTGATCAATGCCTCCATTGATATTTTAAGAAAAAGGTCTGTGAACCTGATGCCTGACTTCCCGACCGGAGGTATGGCAGATTTCTCTAATTATAACGAAGGCAAGCGTGGCGGAAAAGTCCGCGTGCGCGCCAAGATTGAAGAACTTGATAAGCGTACTCTTTTAATAAAAGATATTCCTTATGGCACAACGACTACTTCCCTGATGGAAAGTATTGTCAAGGCCAATGATATAGGTAAGATCAAGATCAAGAAGGTAGTGGATAATACTGCCAGGGATGTTGAAATTGAGATCCAGTTGCATCCGGGCACTTCTCCGGATATTACCATTGATGCCCTGTATGCCTTCACTGAGTGCGAAGCATCCATTTCCCCGAATGCCTGCCTTATCATTGATGATAAGCCTGTATTCATGGGTGTGAATGATATCCTGAAAGTAAATACACGCAATACCGTTGATTTACTTAAAAGAGAACTTGAGATTCGCCTCGGTGAACTGGATGATAAATGGCATTTCTCTTCCCTTGAAAAAATCTTCATTGAAAAGAGAATTTATCATCGTATTGAAGAAGCAGAAACATGGGAAGAAGTAATTGCTGAAATTGACAAAGGGCTTCGTCCTTATAAAAAACTTTTCAGGCGTGTAATTACCGAAGAGGATATTGTCCGCCTTACGGAGATCAAGATCAAGCGTATATCCAAGTTCGATGGATTCAAGGCGAATGAACAAATCAAAGCGCTTGAAAATGAGATCAAGGAAGTTAAAAACAACCTTGCCAATCTTGTTGATTATGCAGTTGCTTATTTCAGGAATCTCCTGAAAAAATACGGTGCCGGCAAAGAGCGCAAAACTGAGATCAAAAATTTCGAGATCATTAAGGCGAGTGCTGTTGCTGTTGCCAATCAAAAGCTGTATGTAAACCGCGACGAAGGATTCATTGGTTACAGCCTTAAAAAAGATGAATACATTTCCGAATGTTCGGATATGGATGACATCATTGTTTTCCGCAGGGATGGAAAATGTTTGGTGACGCGCGTTTCTGAAAAATCATTCGTGGGCAAGGATATTATCCACGTTGCGGTATGGAAGAAGAACGATGAGCGCATGATCTACAACATGGCGTATGTAGATGGGAAAACCGGTGTCAGCAAGGTGAAACGCTTTGCAGTTACTGCCATCACGCGTGACAAGGAATATGATCTTACCAGTGGTAATCCGCGCTCCAAGGTATTGTACTTCTCCGCAAACCCTAATTCCGAATCGGAGATCGTAAATATCATGCTCTCCAATGCATCCGGTGCAAGAAATAAAATATTTGATTTTGATTTTGCAGAACTGGAAATAAAAGGTCGCGCTTCACAGGGAAATATCCTTACCAAGTATGCCATCAAGCAAATAAAGTTCAAGGAAAAAGGTGCATCCACACTCGGTGGCCGTGATATATGGTACGATGAAAACCTTGGCCGCCTGAATGTAGACGAACGTGGAAAATACCTTGGCTCCTTTGAAATGGATGATACCATACTCGTCATCACAGATGACGGAAATTATGAGATCACCAATTTTGAACTGACGAACCGCTACGATGCGGAACGCGTGCGGGTGATAGAGAAATTCCGTCCTGCTGCTATTGTAAGTGCTATACACTATGATATGGTGCATAAATCCACCTATATTAAACGTTTCCTGATAGAAACTACCACACAGGGAAAGAAATTCAGTTTCATCAGTGAAGGGCGTAATTCAAAACTGCTTTTGGTAACTACCCAGATCCGTCCGGTAGTGGAAGTGGCAAGCGGTAAGAAAACGAATAAGAAAATCACCAAACTCGACCTAAATGACTTCATTGAAGTTCGTGGCTGGAAGGCTATCGGAAACAAACTCAATGAAGATCCCATACACGATATAAAACTCATTTCCGAAGATGAATTGCCGGACATCATGGCGATAGAACATCCTGAGCTAATTGATGAGGATTATGATGTTGAAGATATGAAACTGGTAGTGAAAAAAGCTCCTGTAAAAGCAGCCGCTGCCACTAAACCAAAAACTTCAGTGGCAGCACATCCTAAAAAAGTAAATATCCCGAAAAGCAAAAAAGGTAAGGGCGGCAAAGGCGGAGGCCAGATGAGAATGTTTTAGGATTTTTTTTCCTTTGGTAAATTTCTTTCTTTAAATGGATAAAATAAACCTGCTCCTAAAAAGGATAGAACCCTATTTGTTTTTCCTCCTTGTTGTCATTTCAGCATGGCCCATATTTTATTATCGTTTTTTCCCTACCCTTGATGGAGCAGCACATTTAGCCAACGGGAATCTAATAAATAGCCTGCTATTCCACTACTCAGCGGAAATACATAAATATGTTGTTTTTAATCCTGAACCCGTTCCCAATTGGACAGGGCATTTTATCATTGCCATCAGCAGGATATTCTTACCCGCCTACTTGTGTGAAAAGATTGTAATCCTGATATACCTCATTGGGCTGCCACTTGCATTTAGGAGGTTTATAAATACAATTAACAAAGATGCTTCATTGCTGAGCTATCTTATCATACCCTTTGTATATAACTATACGTTTTATCTCGGGTTTTATAATTTTTCTCTTTCCCTGGTATTCTTTTTCATAGCACTTACTTACTGGTACAAGAACAAGGAAAATCTTACTATAAAAAAAGGAGCATTACTTTTTTTATATGTTACCCTGACATATTTTTCTCATATCTTTATTTTTGGTATCCTGATAATTTCACTTGGATTCAGTGTGCTTGCAGATATTACATCTGAAGTATTGAGTAGTTCACTTTCGTTGAAAGAATCTATCCGCAAGAATATCCAAAAAATAAAATATTTAGCGCTAGTTTCCTGTCCGGGCATCATTCTGGGATTTATCTATTTTTATCGTCATCCATCTATCGGACAAGGTGTGTTTTTGCCACATAAAGAATTATTGGGATGGATAAAATCGGTTCGTCCATTGATTGCATTGAAGTTTGACGAGTCAAGGTTCAGCAGCAAAATATTTTATGTGCTGTTTATTCTCTTTGGCATTACCGTGTATCAAAGAATAAGAATGATCCTTGGGAAAAGAGAAGAAAATGAAAGCTTCCGTGAGTATATCGGCAGGAATCTTAAAAGTACGGACTTTCTTATTCCTGTAATTTTCATATGCATATTGCTGTATTTTGTATATCCGGACGATAATGGCAGTGCAAGCATTATCAGTGTCCGGTGGCTTCTCATGGTATACATATTGCTTATATGTTGGATAGCATCACACTCAATACCAAAATCCATTTCACTCACAGGCATAATAATTTGTTTTGTTTTCCATTTCGCCTTGATCAATGATCGGTCACAAGATATAAAGTGGCTGAATGAAGATGCAAAGAAATGCGAGGCCGCAGGGAATTTCCTGCCGGCAGGTGTTGTTGTCCTGCCTGTTAATTTTTCAGGACTCTGGCTTCACGACCATTTTTCCAATTATCTCGGAATCAATAAACCAATAATCCTGCTTGAAAACTATGAGTGTTCCAAGGGATATTTTCCCCTGAAATGGGATATTGATGAGTTTTATACTTTTAAACTTCCTCGTGGAGATACAGCAGTATGCGTCAATCCGCCTATATCCATTGCAAGAGGAACAGAATCCATTCCCTATATATTTACCTGGATGGAAAAATCCGTCAAACTAAATCATAACCAGACATTGTTTGTCAATTACATGAATGGCAAATACGACCTGATTTATGCAAACGGTGAGGCGAGGTTGTACAAGCTAAAAAAGTAAATTTCATTCCTCCCCCTTCCACTTAAACGGTGGAGTGGTATTCCTACAGTATGTTATTATTTATTTAACATATTAAAACTATCCCGAAAAATCAATAATTTTGTTTTAATAATCCAAATCAAAAAATTAAATTCTAAAATGAACAAAATATTCACAACTATATCATTGGTTCTTATAACCGTGACAGCTTTCTCACAAGGATTTTCTACAAGTGCAACCAAATGGACCCTGCCATCCGGTGGATATAATGATGGAAGTCATGACCATGGGTTTATTTCAACTTTTGGGGTTCCTGATTATAACAATAATAGTCTGGGCTGGACTACCATGGATATAAATGGAGATGGGAAAATGGACCTGGTGGTTACTTCCAAAGGAGATGGATCTTATGCTTATTGTCCGGGAGTGGGTTCAAGTCCACACTGGGATGTTTACCTGAATAAAGATTCTGCCTTTTCAAGTACGGTTACAAGTTGGGTTTTGCCTTCAGGAGGAGTAACAGATGGAAGCAATGATTACGGTTTTAATTCAATTTTTGGATTGTCAAGTTATTTAAATAATAGTCTTGGATGGACCATTATGGATATGAACGGAGATGGTAAACCGGATCTTGTAATTACCTCTAAAGGTGATGGATCCTACGCAGATTGTCCCGGTGTTGGTTCAAGTCCTCATTGGGATGTTTATCTGAATAAAGGATCAGGATTTTCAAGCACCAGCACCAGTTGGGCACTACCTTCCGGAGGAAAGACTGACGGAAGCCATGATT
Source organism: uncultured bacterium (assembly GCA_903835275.1). GTDB lineage: Bacteria > Bacteroidota > Bacteroidia > CAILMK01 > CAILMK01 > CAILMK01. The sequence goes on from CAILMK010000375.1 coordinate 5,690, forward strand.
ATGGATTTAACGGAATAACAAATACCGCTGACTATACAGATAGTAGTTTAGGCTGGTCTATAATGGATATTAATGGAGACGGCAAACCTGATTTAGTGGTTACCTCTAAGGGTGATGGATCGTATGCAGATTGTCCCGGTGTTGGTTCAAATCCCCAGTGGAATGTCTACCTGAATTCAGGATCGGGTTTTTCAACTACAGCAAAGAATTGGAATCTGCCTTCCGGGGGAAAGACAGATGGAAGCCATGACTTTGGGTTTAATAATATTTCAAATCCATCTGATTATGAAAATAACAGCCTTGGCTGGTCAACCATGGATATAAACGGTGATGGCAAACCTGATCTTGTAGTTACATCAAAAGGTGATGGAACCTATGGAATTGGTTTTGGAGTTGGTTCCAGTCCGCATTGGAATGTTTATCTGAATAAAGGATCAGGATTTTCAGACACTGCAAGCGCATGGGATTTGCCATCCGGCGGTAAAACCGATGGAGCTACCAATTTTGGTTTTGACAAAACATTTAATTACGCGGAGTATGAGAATAATAGCCTCGGCTGGTCTACTGTAGATATTGACGGTGATGGTAAAGCTGATCTGGTCGTTACCTCTAAAGGGGATGGTACTTATGGATATGGTTTTGGTATTGGTTCAGGTCCACATTGGGATGTGTATCTGAATTCAGGATCTGGATTTGCAAGCTCTGCTACAAGCTGGAGTTTACCTTCCGGTGGTAAGACAAACGGTACTGACAATTTTGGTTTCAATGCATTATCAGATGGAACTTATACTGACAGTAACAGCCTTGGCTGGTCCACCATGGATATAAACGGGGATGGCAAATCTGATCTGGTCATTACTTCAAAAGGTGATGGTACAAATGGAGATGGTTTCGGTGTGGGTTCCAGTCCGCATTGGAATGTTTATTTGAATACATCCATCACGTCCGGAATTGAAACAAATGTTGATAAATCTATTGATCTACAGGTATACCCAATTCCTTTTGCAGATAATATCATAGTTAAATCAAATGAAAATTTAAGCGGTAAAAATTTCAGGATCTATGACAATATGGGCAGATTGGCACTCAGTGGAAAAATACACGATGTAAATGGCACCATAAACGTATCAACACTTACTAAGGGAATATATTTTTTGCAAGTTGGTGAACAATCCGGAAAGGCTTGCAAATTGATAAAAGAATAAAGCCTTTTTAAAGTTGCCAACTTTCTAAAAGTTGGCAACTTTTTTTATTTCTATTTCTCTTCTCCCCACTTAAAAGGAGGAGGCATATTCATCTTTTCCAGATCCCATTGTTCATCGGTATGATCGGGATGTTTTTCATCCAATGGTTTATATGTAGGCTGCGGTCCGCTATGGCGGAATATCCATGCACAGATCAATCCCATCAATGCACTCGCAAGATGATACTCCCAGCTTAGTTTAGTATCTAAAGGCAATACTCCCCAGACCATACTGCCGTAAAAAACAGTTACCAGCAATGATATACCAAGTATAGGAGTATTCTTCTTTATTATTCCGGAAAAGAACAGAAAAGCAGCGAATCCATAGATGAGTCCGCTGGCTCCAATATGATAACTCTCGCGACCGAACAGCCACACAAGAATACCACCACCCAGCCATACAATTGCTGTGATCACATAAGCAACATTCCTGTAGAAATAAAGCAGCAGTGTCCCAAGTGCCAGTAGAGGAATGGAATTGGAAGCAAGATGCCCGAGATCACCATGAAGGAAAGGTGATAGAAAAATACCCCTCAATCCTTCAATAGTGCGCGGATGATTACCAAGCATTCCCAAAGGATAGCCGGTGAGGTATTCGGCAAGCTTCACTCCCCATAGAATGGCTGTAAATAACAAAACAGGCCAGAATGCCTGCCATGCCTTGTTGAATTCTATGGTTGCTTCGCTTTTCAAGAAGTATGCTTTGAAAGATCAATAACAAAAAGCAGGCAGTTTATGATAAGGACAGAATGGCAGGAGCATGCCCCACCCCAACCCTCCCCCAAAGCGAGGGAGTTAAAGTCCTCCCCTTGGGGAGGATTTAGGAGGGGCTATCGTCACTCGCCCCTCGCCTCTCGTCACTTCTTCGCAATCACAGAAATTTCCACATGCACATCTTTAGGCAGACGGGATACTTCTACGGTTTCGCGTGCGGGGAAATCTGCAGTGAAATAAGATCCATACACCTCATTGATCTTCGCGAAATTGTTCAGATCTTTTACGAAAATGGTGGTCTTGACAATATTCACAAAATCCATCCCTGAAGCGGCAAGAATACCATGGATATTCGCCATTACCTGTTTGGTTTCACTTTCAATGTTATCGGTTACCATTGCATTCGTTTCCGGATTAATGGCAATTTGTCCGCTGACAAAAAGCATATCGCCCGCCATGACAGCCTGGCTGTACGGTCCTATGGGTTTAGGGGCATTTGTAGTGTTAATAATTTCTTTCTTCATTTTTGGTCCTGTATTATTGTCCGAGATTTGAAAAGCCATTAAAAAAAAACGGACAGATCTTTAGTAAGGTGGTAATCTTTTGCATAAATATAATCTAATCTCATTTTAGTGGCATCATCAGGTTGTTTGTTTTTCACTTCAAAGTACGGAGCGAGTACTCCGTTTTTCAATTTTGGCA
>CAILMK010000376.1 GCA_903835275.1 uncultured bacterium
ATTTGACATCTTAGAGATAAGCCAGTTCGCTATCCTCAAGTGGGCCTAATCCGGCGAATTTTCTGAAAATGCGCGCGAGGCCTACCACATCTTTTTCGCAATAGATCCTGATACGGTCAACGTCCTTATCGTAATAATAAACTTTAGCTACGTCCTTCCCTGAAATATCATCCTTGGAGCTTGGGATACCAAAACATGCTGATAATAATGCAAGTGATGTACGGTCCTTGTAATCGCCGAAACTCCACATTTGCATGGTATCCAGTAGCCATGGATTATTCCACGACTTGGTTCCCGAAGTATTCAGTAAGTTAGGGAGCTCCACTCCGTGAATCATCATTCTCCGGGATATGTATGGAAAATCGAACTCTATGCCGTTATGAGCGCAAAGGGCATTTTTTTTTGGTTCGGAAAAACTCTTGTCCAACAATGCCTTGAATTTGGTCAATACTTCCTTTTCATCATCGCCTGCAAAAGATGTGATGCGAAATGATTTTTCCCCGGGAGCCAATACCCTCGGGTCCGGAAAATAGCCCGCGGAAATGCAAATTATTTTCCCAAATTCGGCATGAATTCCCGCCTTTTGGAAGTACAATTCCTCGGGTGGTAATCCCTCAGAGCTGTACTTGCGTGATTTATCCCTCCATAACTGTTGGAATTCCGGCGACATATCTTCAAAATCAATATGGGCGGGAACCGTTTCCACATCCAGAAAAAGGATTGAATTAATATTTACAGATTCAGCAATGTTTTGAGGACGGCCGTTCATTATTTATTTGGTTTTATATGTTTTACTCACCAGGGGTATAAAACCCCTCGCTTTGGATATTTATTTAGTGTTAACTGATCATTATTAATTGTTAACTGTCAACTGAATTTTACCATCCGCCGCTGGCGCCACCGCCGCCGGAACTACCGCCGCCAAATCCGCCGAAGCCACCACCGCCGCCGCCAAATCCGCTGCTTCCGCCACCACCTCCACCGCCGAATCCTCCTCCACCAAGGAAAAACAATCCTGTACCGGCAGCAAAGTTGCTATAGGTTCCTCCACCTCCTCCGCCTCCTCTGTTACCAAAGATGCGAATCAGGATGAATATAATAAAAAATATCAGTAGGATAACTGCACCGGGACGGATATGTTCAGTCCTGCCTACTTTTGATTTTCCAAACTCATCAGAGTTGATTTCCTTTTTGGCAAGCGCCATCAGGATATTGGTAGCCTGATTGAGTCCTTCGTAATACTTCCCCTGTTTAAAATCAGGACCCATGTAATCATGAATAATCTTTGAAGTAGCAATGTCTGTAACCACAGGTTCAAGTCCATAACCTACTTCTATCCGTATTTTTTTATCATTAATAGCAACATAGATCAGAATACCATTATTTTTCTGGTGGCCTATTCCCCATGCCCTTAACAGCTGGTTGCTATAATCTTCCAATGATTCATCACCAAGGGAAGAATCTAAAACAATGGCTATCTGGTTGGAACTTGAATCATCAAACTGAACCAGTTTTCTTTCCAGTTGCTGGGCTTCGCCCGCAGATAATACATGCGCATAGTCATTGACCAACCGATCAGGCTTGGGAGGAATTGCTTTCTTTGCATATCCCGCGAGGGAAATACAAATCATGAATACCGGCAGAATTATATATTTTTTCAAAAAAATCATTGTTTCGTCTTTATTGTGATTCCCAAAAGGGAAATTTCATATCGTCTTATTTCCATTAATACGTTACTCTGCGAGGGGCAAAATACCCAACAGGCATATAGCCAAAAGCCTGTGGAATATTATGCGAGGAATTTCTTTTTAGTGCTTCATTATATTCTTTACCCGCATCATTGTATTTTTTCCGATCAATAACAATCAGGTTTTTCGCATTCCCTAATTCATCCACCAAAGTTTTAAAATTCCTTTTTGCTTGCAGAGCAGGATAATTCCTTGATGCAGATAAAAATTCAGAAAGAGCTTTCTCCAATGAATCCTGTGCATCCTGAAAACGCTTTACCTCTTCGGCAGATAGCATCGAAGGATCTGTATAAACCTTATTTACCAAAACAAAAGCCGCCTGCATTTCTTTAATGATTGACTTATCAAATGCAGCCTCACTATTTGCAATGGGAATAAGATTATGTGCAATATCGCTTCTTCGTTGATAGGCAGTTTCAACATCTCCCCAGATATTTTTCACCATTGCGTCTTTTCTTTCAAGATTACCCAGAACAGCAGTATCCGCATTTGAAGAGGAAACCATTAACCTAAACGAAGCAATTTCAAGACCCAAATGATAGCTTCCCCTTTTAAAAGCAGGAGTGATATAATTATCAATAATCCCGGCACACGTGGCATTCGATACATATTTCTCCAAACCTGTGCCAATTTCAATCTGCACTTTTCTATCCTTCATAGCGGCATAAATGAGAATGCCATTGTTTTTATCCTTTTGACCGATTCCCCAGGTATTGAATAATCTTTCAGAATATTTTTCCAGGGATTCTCCTTCCAGTGAACTGTCCAAAACTATCGCTATCTGATTGCCTGTATATTTTTCAAAAGTATCCAATTTACCTTCCAGGCTTTCCATCTCATTAGACCATAAAATACCTGCGTAGTCATTTACCAATCTGTTAGGCTTTCCAGGAACTTCTTTTCCTTTTGCTAAAACAGAAACGAAAAGTAAAACTGCAAGAAACCCAAAAAGCTTACCCGAAGGAAATGTCATCAGATAGTTCGTTAATATCATCGTCCGCATAAGGAAATTTTTCGCGGAGTTTCTCCCCTGCAAGCTTGATCCCTTCTACCATCCCAAGGGTAAAATTACCCTTTCGGAAAAATGTTTGCATGTGATTTTTTATGGAATCCCAAAAACGATCACCCACAGCATTATGAATACCCACATCACCAAGTATGGCAAACTTTTTATCGTTAATGACAAGATAAAAAAGTACACCATTCCTTAGCTTGGTCTTATGGAGTTCGAGCATGGCAAAAACATCTGCAGCACGGTCCATAATATCCTTGCCTTCGGCAGAGTTTTCAATATGCACCTTTATCTCACCGGAAGTCCGGTTTTCTGCATCCTTGACCGCCTGCATGATTTCGAGGATCTCCTCATTGGTAAAAAGTTCTTCCGCTGTCATGGTAGTATGTTTTACACCGTTTGGAAACGAAAATTATTTAATATCAAATTTAACATCAGGAGCTTTATCAGCACCGGCACTTGCAGTGAAGTAACCCTTGGCCTGGAATCCGAACATTTTCGCGGTCAGGTTTTCAGGAAAGGTCTTGATAGTGGTATTATAATCCTGTACCGCAGCATTGAAATCGCGCCTTGCAACAGCAATGCGGTTCTCAGTGCCTTCCAGTTCGCTCATCACATCATGAAAAGCCTCATTGGATTTAAGGTTAGGATAATTTTCACTCACTGACATCAGGCGGCTGAGTACATTGCCCAAACCATCCTGTGCCAACTGAAATTGTTTTACATTTTCAGGAGTAAGCTTGGAAGCATCAATTTTAACCTGGGTAGCATGTGACCTGGCCTCCTGCACCGCTACCAACGTGGATTTCTCAAATCCAGCCTCAGCAGAAACAGTTTTCACGAGGTTTCCGATAAGGTCATTACGGCGCTGGTATACGTTTTCCACCTGGCCCCATGAACCGGAAACAGCTTCTTCCTTTTTCACCATTGAATTATAGCCGCAGCTACTCATTGAAAGAGCAATCCCGGCAATTACACTCATCATGATGAGTTTTCTAAGTACGTTTTTCATTTTCATTTTTATAAAGTCC
>CAILMK010000377.1 GCA_903835275.1 uncultured bacterium
CATTCCCCGAATTATCAGTTGGACTTAATTTGGCAATGTTTATTCTGTTAGGACCCCGCTTTGCCTTTTCAAGGAAGGTATAAACACCCCTATAATCCTTATTTACAACCATTTCAATATTCTTAAACCTCGGGCTATAATTCCCCATGGCTTGAAAAACATGCTGGCCAAGTATATTCCGGATGAGGCTCCTATCCATATAGTTACCGATAAGGTCCCAATCATGTTCGATTGGCATCCCCAGTAAACTTTTATCAGTGATATTCCAGTTAGAATCCTCCAATTGCATAGCATAGGATTTTTTATCAAAACTCAGGGAACTTGCCCCGTGCAATTTGAAGGCACCAAAATACCTGAACTTGGCTGAATCCTTTACATAATTATACTTTCCGGGACCATTATCAATGAGCCATACATAGCAATCGTGGTAAGCATATCCTGTATCAAGATTAACCTTGCTGCTTTTTGTAACAACAATCATGATGGGAAGATTGGAGCTATCCAGAGTCACTTTTACCGTTCCGAACAGGGAAGCAGTATATAGAAGCAACCCGAGGCAACCAAGAAGGGATTTGTTCAGCATACGTTTAATAGTCATTGGCAATTGTCACACAAATATAAATAATTAGAACGAAAAGACGCATAATTCAATCCTTAAAATACCCTTATTGGGTTATCAATAACCTGGAAGAAGTAGTAAAATCCCTTGATGTCAGTTTCAAAAAGTATACCCCTGAAGCCTTATCTTCCAAATGTAAAACGATGGAACTTCCATTTTGTACAGTATAATCCATTCCCTGCAAATGCCTTCCCAGAGCATCATAAATTTCGAGGCTTGCCCTGGCATTGCCCTGCATTTTGATACTGACCAAGAATTTACCATTACCCGGATTAGGATAAATACTTATTGCAGAACTTGAATTTAGCTCCTGACTAATGCCTGAACTTGTGTCCTTAAGAACCGTTATTACACGGCTTACTATCCCACTTTTATTCCCGCTCTGATCAATAGCCTGGTAAGAGATATTAAATGTGCCTGCCATTTGGGAATTCAAATAGGTTCCTGATGTGTCAATTTTTAATTTCTTATCGTAGTTATCAGTAGCCGTATATCCCGCATCCGTGTACGTGCTATCCTGGAAAACAAGGACACTATCCGCACCCCGCTTTTTAATTACCGGGGCAATACTATCAATAACCATTATTGTCCTTTTTATTGAATCCTTATTTCCTGAATGATCCGCCGCAACGTACCACTGATTAAAAATTCCAAGACTATCCGTTTTATACTTATTCAAAGTACCGTAATGAGTAAGAACAGGATTCTTATCATAATTGTCCTTTATGGAAATATCAGTATCAGAGTATGTAATATAAACTTCAACCAATACTGTATCCTTTCCGTTTATTTTAATTGTAGGAGCATAAGTATCCACTACATGGATAAATTTTATTGCAGAATCCCTGTTGCCCGACTGATCCACTGCTTTATACGAGATATAAAAATACCCAAGTGAATCGGGAAGCGTTTTCATATTCCCTGATTTAAAAATCAAGGGGCCGGTATCATAATTATCAGTGATAACTACATCAGTATCCTTGTATGTTTCCAGCACTTCTGTAGTCACCGTATCACCATTGAGAAAACTTATACTTGGTGCTATGGTATCTATTACCACAATTACCCTTTGGATCGTTGCAGTGTTTCCGGCTTTATCGGAAAGAAAATAATTATAAACGTAGGTCCCTAAAGTGGAAGTATCAAGATTGTTTCCAATAATTACCTTCACATTTGTATCTCCGAAATTATCGTGGTAAACAATACCGGAATCCTTGTAATTGGTATTCACTTCCAGATAGACGGTATCTTTCCATTTCAAGCTTACAGTAGGAGGATTAAGATCCCTGCGGCAGGTGCCGGGCATATATTTATCCATCCATTTCATTCGGCGGTGCATCCATCCCTTTAACGAATCTATTTCACCGGTGTAATTCTTCGGATTCGCCGGCTCCGAGATATAATCACCCCAGCCCCATTCAGGCCATTCCTTGAAATTTCTGGCTTGGGCATCACTTAAAAGGGTAGCATTGCTATCTATCCAATGATCAAGATTTGTCTGACCCAGAGCTCCACGTCTGTGCAAAGTCCATCTGCATTTCAATTCATTCTTATAAAGGCTATCCCCCGGTCCGTAATTATACCAGGCTGTCGTACCCTTTGCAACAACGGGGAATTTATTCCCCATTAATTTAAACCACCAGAAATCCCCATTGCTTGCACCGTTATTAAAATACCAGGCATTCCAAGGTCCCCACCAATCACCAAAAGTGATATCAAAATCCCATACAGGGCCCATATGAATATGCCTGTCCCTGCTGTTCCTGTCCTCCACATATAAGAACTTGCCCTGAAACCATCTACATTAGCGGCTATTTCATTGGTAAAAAAATAGTCCATCAGGGAATGTTCATCCATGTAGGTACGCCAGTTTCCCGGGTAACCTTTTATTTTACTTGAGTCAGTGTTGCCATTTAAAGCATTCTCAAAACTATCATAAAAGCTATGAATATAGGAAGCTTGCTGTACAGATGGCAGAGAGGGATTATCATATCTGAAATAGGCGTACCAGGAGTTATAATCAGGTTTGTAATAACGGGAATTCCATCCCCAGGAACCTTTCCAGTCCTGCTTTATAATATAACCTCCGGTTAGTGAATCGCCGTGATTATAATTTATCGTATCCATCGTGGCAATGTTCACTCTTGCTTTATTTGCCTTGATCTTTTCTATGCATAAATAAACCCCCTGATATTTTCCATTCAGAATCAGTTCACAATGCTTATTCCTTGGAGAATAATTGCCCATGGATGTGAATAAATGCTGCGCCATGGCATTACGAATCAGACTTCTATCCAGGTAATTTGCCAATAGTGCCCAATCATGTTCCTTTGGCATCCCCAAAAAGGTAGTATTTATTGTGTTATAATTAGAATCTTCAGTGGTAATTGAATAGGATAACTTAGGGAATGATCTTGACCAATTTCCATGAAGCGTAATTCCGCAGTATGTTTTATGTAAAATTGAATCCTTGGCATAATTCATTTTTCCGGGACCATTATCCACTAAATACATTTTGCAATTTGCAGCAGGGTCTCCAGCCGGAACACCTTGCCCTTGTGTATTAATAACTAATATTGGAAGGTTTGAACTATCTATCCGGACATCCCGATTAGGATTTGTCCCCAGCCCCAGGTGCCAGTCCACCAATACGTCCTTGCCATGATTTGCATCATAAACAACCAGATACCACAAACCTGTATCTACCTGCCCCTGGTTTATAAGCCGCAAATATGACTCGGATATATAGGCACCTTTAAAAGGAGCCTTTCCATAATGGATTGAAGTTGTAGCTGTGTCGGTAAAAAATGTACTGTCGTAGTTTTTCCCGGGAGTAATCCCGGTATAAGAAACCAATGGATAATAACCTCCGCTTGGGGTGTACAGATATAAGCTAACATATCCGGAATAAAGACAATTGATTTTTACATTGACATACTCAAATCCAAAAGAATCACTGGTATTTGCAGGAACGCCTGTGACATGAATTGGAAACCAGGCTCCATTCTTAAAAGTATCAATTTTGCCACCATTACCTTTAAAATCCGTAGTTCCCGCTTCTACCTTAAAAAAGGAGAATAAAATGCCGCAAATAAGTAAATATCGTACCATGGTATTTACAAAATTACCATATTTCCATAGTATTACCTGAATGTTAGCAAATTATTGCCTGAAACTAAAAAAGTTGCCAGAGTCTATGCCCTGGCAACTTTAATTAATCCCTATTATCTTTATTTCAACAAGATCAGTTTCCTTGTAGTAACCGAAGAATTTGTTTGCAATTTTAATGTATACATGCCTGATGGCTCATTACTCAGATCGAGGCTGCCGCTCCATCCATTTGCAACTTCCCCGGAGTACCCGGTAAGCTCTTTGCCA
>CAILMK010000378.1 GCA_903835275.1 uncultured bacterium
CGTTACGGTGGCTGTGCCAAAGGCATAATGACGAATGATACCACGCATACTATATTTTTACTTTTGGAAGAATGGGATTATACCAATTGGAAATCCATAATATCAGTATATTATTCCAGGGATAAGGGCCTTAACTTTTCAAAACTCCGCTCGTTTCCGGATCCCGCTTTTTCATGGACTGATCACTATGATTTATGGTCCTCCTATTATGGTACGGGCACAACATATTTATTAAGGGACAGCAATGTTTATTCATTGGCGGCAGGTGATACAAACCTCGTTAAAAATGGAACCATTGCCTGGAAAAAAGACAGAGGCAGCGAATTTCTGACAGGTACTGAACTAAAGGGCAAAACCTATCTCTATTCCATGATAGATACATTGATTTATTATTCTGCCGATGCCGGAAAAACATGGAAATACAAAAATTATTTTCACACTACTCCATATACTAAATGGAGCTTCCATTGTTCAGACCAAAATGCAAGTGATCTCCAGATAGGTGGCGTGAATTGCTGGCTATCCACAGATGGAGGCAATTCATTTTCAGCTACCAATGACTGGTCGGATTATTATAATGCACCGGATGTAAAACTACATGCAGATAATCACTGTGTACTATCTTTCAGAGATGCAAAAGGTGCTGAATATTCGATGGTTGGAAATGACGGTGGATTATACAGGGGGAATGCAGGTATAACCAGTGTTACCAATCTAGGTGTATCCGGACTGGATGTGAGTATGTATTATACCGTTTATACCAACCGAAACAATACAGGAATTTGTTATGCCGGTGCGCAGGACCAGGGATTCCAGCGGGCACTTGCCGATACAGCAGGAAAAGCACTCGATTTTGACCAGCTGATCAGTGGTGATTACGGACATATTGTTTCATCCGATGGAGGCAAAAGCCTGTGGACGGTCTACCCCACTTTTGCTGATTATTATCCGGATGCTGCTAACAGTAAAAAAGAATATGCCTGGTATTATAATTTCAAAAACGCAGCATTATGGATGGCGCCGCTCATGGCAGATCCGTACGATCCAACCATTGCATGGGTGGGAGGAGGAAGCAGTTCTTCCACGGGAGCGCATCTGGTACAACTCACCTATGTTGCTTCTACTAAACAGGTAACTTCTGCAGAAGACACGTTTGATTTCAGCAGAAATAACCTCGGACAAATTTCAGCGATCGCCTGCTCCCCTATCAATAGCGACTATCGCTATGTGCTTACAGAAAACGGAGGCTTCTATAATAGTACAGACGCGGGGCAAACCTGGACGCTGAATAAATCATTTACCGCACCTGCGGGGCATTATTTTTATGGTTCCTGCATACTTCCCTCTACCAGGAAACTTGGAGAATTATGGATCAGTGGCAGCGGCTACTCCAATCCGGCGGTGTATGTCAGTCAGAACAATGGCAAAACCTTTAAATCACTTGCCACAGGAATGCCTTCAACGCTTGCATTCCAGCTTGTAGCTGATACCAATGAAAAATTCATTTATGCCGCTACCGAACTGGGCCCTTATGCATTAAATACGCAGGAAGATATATGGTATTACCTTGGCGGTACATCCGCGCCGGACCAGA
>CAILMK010000379.1 GCA_903835275.1 uncultured bacterium
AAATCAGCATCGGCAACAAATTTTATTTCCATTACTTCGGCAGTCAGCAGCCTTAATGCAAATCTTGCTGACAGTGCGGTGATTTTCAAAATCGCTGATGGAACTTATAAGGAGAGCTTCAATCTGGATACAGGCATTAGTAACAAGGACTATGTTTATTTCAGATCAGCCTCCGGTGATAGCGCAAAAGTTATTATTAATCCGGGCACCAAAAATGTACTCACCGGAACAGAAAATATCGTCAATTTTTATGGTTTAACTTTTGTTGGAAATATGTATTTTAAAGGTTGTTGGGATTATTTTTCCCATTGTTCCATCAGAGGAGGAATCAGTGCGATTGATACGTTTGACGCAACTAAGACATTTAATGGTAATAGTGATTTCCAACCTGTGCTTTACATTGATACATCCATTGTAAGTAATGCAAATGGTACCTGCATAAATATTGAAGTGTTAAACGGAGGTTTTGACCTCGGATTATATAGTGACCTCTTAATCGGCAAAGATGGTGTAATTGGAGGAACAGAGAATGGTGCAGGAACATCAATTCATAATTGTATCTTTAAGATTAAAAATGACGCGATAAATACAAGCTCATCTGTTGACATACATAAATCTGAGTTTTATTGCGGTGGTTATGCGCTCAATTATGGTGATAATTTTGGTGGTGGCTCTATAGATAACTGCTATGTTGCCTCCGGTATGGGCATAAACTCCCAAACCGGCACTAATTTGGAGATTTATAATTGTACGATCAATGCAGAAGTCACATTATATACCGGTTCCAATTTCGGTGGGCACTTTGATGTAAGTAATAATATCCTACTTAAAAAAATTACAGTTGAAAATGATGGAGGTGATACTTCATTAACAAATCAAGGAGTACACTTTAACTATAATTGTTATTTGACTGATTCATTTATTTTATATTGCAATGCTGCTACCGTTATGGACAATATATTCGTTAAACTGAAGGACTGGCAAAATTATACTGCCCAGGATGCAAACAGTTTTGTCGCCGACCCTAAATTGAAGAGTTTGATTAATCCAACTCCTACAGATTCGGTGGTATATGCGAAGGGAGAGGCAACAACATTAACTGATGATATTTTTGGAAATCCAAGGAATGTAAAAAAACCAACTATTGGTTGTGTGGAGGTAATAGGAAGTTCTGTTATTTCTGCCATTGATGAAAACGAAAAAAAAAAGAAAACGCATTGGTGGAAGTATATCCGAATCCAGCAGCAGGGGAGTTTATTTGTAAATATGAATTAGATCAAAATTTAATGGTTGGAATAAGTATTTACAGTCTTGACGGGAGGACCGTTTTATCCATTCCTTATGAGGATAAACAAGCTGGAATGTATTCGATCCCGGTACATAATATTCCGGCAGGAATGTATTTTGCAACGGTAAATATTAATGGGAAAATATACACTACAAAGCTTATAAGTACTTCAACGAAATAAATTTACTATCCGAAAAATAAAAAATGGAAAGGCGGCAAATATTTGCCGCCTTTCCTGCCAAAATACTACAAGTAAATGAAGGATTGAACACGTTCTCTCACCTCATTTTATTTTTTCGCATACAATTGCGCCATTTCCACGAGTCTGATAAATTCCGCACGGTATCCCTGTTCATCGCTTCCTTTTGATGCCCTTGCTTTCAAAAGCACATCACTCAGGCTGGAACTGCCCCTGAACTTTGAATCGCGAAGGATCAAACCGAACTCCGTAACAGTGCTTGCCCACTGCATATTTTCTGAGGGTTGTGTATATTTAAAAAGATCCCTTTGTTTCAGAACGTAGGAAAGCAGCTTGCTATTGTCTTCATCCGGCTTTTTATATCTTAATTTCACGGTCATTATTTCTCCGCCGAGGGCAGTTTTTACAGGTTCAGCCTCTTTCTGGTATTTCAGAGGGTCTACTTTGGCACTCGGGTCTTCATCGGAATTTGCAGGAATCACCTCATATAAAGCTGTAACGGTGTGCCCGGAGCCAAGTTCTCCGGCATCTTTTTTATCATCGTTAAAATCCTCTTTGTTCAAAAGCCTGTTTTCATATCCTATCAGGCGATAGGCCTTCACATTAGCAGGGTTCCATTCCAGTTGCAATTTCACATCTTTTGCTATGGTAAAGAGTGTTCCGCCAAATTCATTCACCAAAACCTTTTTTGCTTCCATCAGGTTATCAATATAGGCATGGTTACCGTTTCCTTTGTCGGCAAGTTGTTCCATTTTTTCATCCTTGTAATTTCCCATGCCGAACCCAAGTACGGTTAAGAATATATTGTCCTTTCTTTTTTCCTCTATCATGCGTACCAATTCTCCATCACTACTCGCTCCCACATTAAAATCTCCGTCGGTCGCAAGTATGACGCGATTATTCCCATCCTTGAAAAAATTCTCCTTCGCTATTTTATATGCAAGTTGTATGCCAGCCCCTCCTGCAGTGGATCCACCCGCTTCAAGTCGGTCCAGTGCTTCAATGATCTTTTCTTTTTCACTTCCGGGAGTAGATGGTAAAACAAGGCCCGCATTCCCTGCGTAAACAACAATAGCAACCCTGTCCTTCGTCCTCAATTGTTCTGTAAGCATTTTCAGGGAGGTTTTTACGAGTGGCAGCTTATTTGGCTCATCCATGGAGCCTGATACATCTATCAGGAAAGTTAAATTAGTAGCAGGCAGATTTTCTGTTGGAATGATCTTCCCCTGCATACCGATCATAACAAGCTGGTGTTTTGCGTTCCAGGGACATGAGGCTTCTTCAGTGGTAATGGAGAAAGGCTCCCCATTCTTTGGCTGCGGATAATTGTATTTGAAATAGTTGACCATTTCCTCTATGCGTACTGCATCTTTTGGAGGCATCTGCCCGTTGGAAAGAAAACGGCGAATATTACTGTATGAGGCGGCATCCACATCAATTGAAAAGGTGGAAAGTGCCTCATTCTTTACTTTTTTCCAATCATTTTCAATCAGACTGCCATATTCTTCCGTGTTGAATTCTCCGGTTGGAATAGTGCTGTCAGCAATTAGTTTTCTGTCAGAATATCTTTGTCCTGCCTGATCCACATCGCCGTGGTAATACGCTCCTTGTTCAGCCTTTTTACCAAGACTTTCCCGGTTTTGATTGTAGCTCATTATTCTGCTTTGTGGTTGCATTTCATTTGCTGCCCCGTTTCCGGATATATATTTATCCTCCTCTTTATCCGGCGCCGAAAACTTGGACTTGTCGCTACTTATTTGTGGATCTTTATAGCTTATTATTTCGGTAGAATTTAAGGTGTTCCCCTTCAGATTTAAGCCAACGTCCAGTGAGGTTATCGCAGTCTTGCTTACAGATACCCCTGTTACTTTTGTTTCGCCAAATCCACTGGCGCTGAATGAAACGTCATATTGACCCGGTGCAATGCCGCTAATTGCATACCGGCCACTGTCGTTAGTTAGTTTCGAGCATATCAGTTTGCCATTTCGGAATACCTTTACCGTTGCATTTGCAACAGGCTCTTTGGATGAGGCATTTGTAACGATGCCTTTTACATTTTGTGTTTTGGAAATCAAGCCTGCTCCGGCGAATGCTGCACCCGCTATCATGAGCAAAAGAAGTAAGTTCTTCATTTTCTTAGTTTATTCATTTATGAAGCTTCATACCATTCCAAACAATAAGGTAAATGTCCCCATATAATCTTACCTGCCGAAATACAAAAAAAGGCGTTTATCGAAAAGGCGGCTTGTATTGAACAACGTATTTGTTTTTTTCTTATATTTCGCCTTTAAAATCGGTTCTACGAGAATTTTAGTGGAAAAAGGGTCAGTTTACCATAATGAAAGAGGGCATTAATTCTAAATCTCTCAAAGTTTCTAAACCCCCGTGAAGTATTTATCAATGTTTGAATGGA
>CAILMK010000380.1 GCA_903835275.1 uncultured bacterium
CCGCCAATAACGGGCATATTCAGGAACCGGAACATCCATTCCGCCTGCTTTAATTCGCTATCACTCTTATAGCGGTACGCAAGCTTTGTATCGTTAAAATTCACAGCATTTTCCTGCGTTTCGGGCATGTTACTCTATTATTTGCCGCAAAAATAGTGATAAGTCCACAGACTACCGTCCACAGTCCGCGGAAATTTGCGAGACAGCACAGGTAGTCAAGCTCCTGTAATCCAAAGAAGGAGCTTGTTTTGAAAGGTTAAAACCGATTAAAAACCTCTTTTGAAATCTATCCCCTTGGCTTTTAAGGTCTGATAATTGGAAAATAGGCGAAGGAACCAAAGTATTTTCACTTCTTCATAATATTCCTTATGACCTGTTACCTGACGTTTGCTCTTATGGTAAAGCCCAAATAACATTGAAAATGACTTATCTCCATTATCATCATGAGACACCGAATACAATGGGAAAATATTGTTTTGAGTATGCCCCGCAACAGAAATATTGGAATACAGGAAGTGCATAATCCTGGTGGAGTGATCTCCGTTATCATATTTATCCCAGGCAATAAAGCGCCACAGGATATGTCTTGAAGTCTTTACACCAATGGTTTTCCTGGAAGAATAAACCTGCCAAAGGATTTGTGTATTTAATTCCTTATTTGACTTTCCATGGTAGAAAAACGGCTGGATGGAAAAGTAATTGTCATCAGGGGATTTCTTGTACCATAAAAACGGAGCAAAGCGAAAATACGCGCTGTTAGAATCCTTTGAGGACTGGCAAAGCGGGTAAAGAAAATTACTTTCCCGGGACTGCGGAGTACCCTTGAAACGATAAAGGAAATACAGGATATTAAACTTTTTAATCCGGGTTTGGTAATTCAATGAATAATTAAAGATTGGAGAAAAGCAGGTTCGTGTCCTGAAAGTGTCTTTCAAATGCCAGAACAACGGAGTCACTGCAAAATATTTGGATGGGTATCTTGAATCCAGTGAATGTCCGCTGGCAAAAAGTGGCAATAAAGTGAATGAGGTTTTGTAATTATTCGTGTAACTCCAAAGCAATGGAAATAAAACATCGGACTTTTTATAGTTCCTTGCACTCAGATCTCTGTGATGAAAATAAAATGGGAACAATACTGTATGACGATTATTTTCATTCTTAGTTACCCAGAACAAAGGCGTTATTCCCAGGTAGCGATGCGTGTGTGCGCTATCACGTGAATTACCCTCAAACACCAATGGGAAAAATGTAAATGAATGATAATCCCTGTTCGTTTTATTCCATAATAAAAAAGCAAAAATGCTTGTTGATTTTTTATCTACACCTGTACCGGAGCTTTTATTATACCATAAAGGAAATAGTAAATTGGTATACACATCATTCTTCTTCACATGCCAGAATAAAGGAGTTATCCCAAGGATATTGTATGTACGGGCGCTATCTCTGCTATGCCCTGAAAATAATAATGGGAAAAGGCAGGTATACTTGTATTGCCTGTCAGATCCAGACCAGAAAACAGGGAATATAACATTGGAATGAGAAGTGGCTGTATTGTGATTATACCAGATAGGAAATAAGGTATTGATTGTCCTGTCTTTATCTTTAAAGTGCCAGAAAAGCGGCGTAACCGCATAGTATGATTTTGAATGCAAACTATCTGTGGAATGACCTGCTGAAATAAACGGAAGGAAAGTGAAAGATTTGAAATCCTTATTATGGTAACCGAAATATAGCGGCAAAAATATGCTGTAGCCGGAGTTTTTATCCTTGTAGTTGTACCATAAGGGCAATAATAAATTGGTTCGTTTTTCCCCATTTTTAAAATGCCAGAAAAGTGGAGTAATTGCAAGATAGCTATGACTCCGCAAACTATCATTGGAATGGCCTGCAGAAATGATCGGGAAGAATGTAAACGAGCTAAACCGCGGTGTTTTGTATTTCCATAAAAAAGGGAAAATAATGTTAGTTGATTTTTTATTGATTCCGGTTCCGGAAGTTTGCCTGTACCAAACCGGCAAAAACATGGTATTGCCGGTGTTCTCATTCCAGTAATGCCAGAATAAAGGTGTGATGGCATAATAGCCTGATTTCTTCAAAGTGTCTTTACTATGTCCATAAGAAAAGAATGGAAACAAAGTGGAATACGACTATTTCTTATCATTGAAGTGCCACCACAACGGAAATAAAACGCTGGTACTTCTCAACTTTTCCCCTGCACCTTCCCTGTGATTATACCAAAGAGGCACGAA
Source organism: uncultured bacterium (assembly GCA_903835275.1). Taxonomy (GTDB): domain Bacteria; phylum Bacteroidota; class Bacteroidia; order CAILMK01; family CAILMK01; genus CAILMK01. The sequence continues at coordinate 2,250 of CAILMK010000380.1, forward strand.
CAAATTAGTAATTGAATCCCCGTATTTAACGTGCCAGAAAAGAGGCGTTATTACACTATAGTTATTGGTCCTTGCACTATCGGTAGAATGGCCTGTTGAAAACAATGGGAAGAATGTAAAATCACGGTACTTTTTATTTCCGAAGCTCAATATGATTGGCACAAAAAGATTCGTGTACGATTCATTATTTTTAATGTGCCAGCACAAAGGTGTAATTACAGTATATCTGTGACTCCTTGCGCTATCGGTAGAATGGCCTGTTGAAAACAATGGAAAGAATGTAAAGTCACGATATTTTTTATTTCCGAAACCCAATACAATTGGAAGAAATAGATTCGTGTAAGAATCATTATTCTTAAAGTGCCAGAATAAAGGAGTAATCACACTGTAATTGTGGCTTCTCGCGCTATCCATCGAATGGCCAAATGAGCAAAAAGGCAGAAATGTAAAATCATGATAATAGCGGTCGCCTGAATTCCATAAAAGCGGAAATAAAATCCTGGAATATTTTCTATCCATACCTGTACCTTGCGTATGCGTATACAGCAAAGGGAATAATAGATTGGTTCTGGAATCTCCTGACTTTACATGCCAGAATAATGGAGTAAAAGCAAAATATCCCCTTGAATGGATGTTATCCATACTGTGCCCGAATGAAAATACCGGAAGCAAGGTAAATGACCTGTAGTTTGCATTCCTGTAACTCCACAATATCGGGAAAAGAACATTTGAATTTCGTAATGTTGCTCCATTTCCCTCGTGGTGATTGAACCAGACAGGGAATAATGTATTGCTATAGGAATTTTCCCTGCTTGTATGCCAGTAGAGAGGAGTTATCGCCAGATATTTTTTTTCTGCCGTTCTTCCCGAGGAAAATAATGGGATAAAAGTATGGGAATATCTTTGGTGATTTTGAAAACCCCAATACAATGGGAAGGCTATGAAATAGGATTTATCAAGAAGTTTATTCCTCTTGGAATAAATGAAGAAGAAAATATTATTCTGTGCCTGCAATCCATCGGTGGACTTTGAAATTTCAAGAAAATTAATCCCGGGGGCGAGGTCAATGAATTTAAATGAACTCAGGGAATTATCACCATTCCTCGTATACCTGAATAGTGAAGGATAATAGGTAGTAAAAAGCCGAAAATCAACTCCATTAGAGCTACTGTCATTACAATACAATGGAAATAAATGCGAGTGTTTTGAATGCTCCGCCTTATCGCGCCGACTCTGGAAAATGGTGAAAAGAAGTTCGAGGTCCTTTTCGTTCTTATTGTTTGTTTTTTTAACAATAGGCCAAAGGTCAATATTCCTGTTTCGGGCCAATCCCAAATCGAAAGTCATCTTCGTGCTACTGTCGGTTTGAGACTTTGCAAGGAACGGAGAGACCAGACAAGAAAAGAGAAGGAGAATTCTCAGTACGTTTATCTTCAAAACAGATTTATTTTTTGCCGCAAAGATAGTGAAATTAAGAAAAGGGGCAAGAATCCTCGAAATCAGGAAATGTCAGCGATTTATATACCCCTTATCTAATATCCGAATCCACTTGGTTTGACGGAATACCTTTTTTATATACAAAAACGTTCAGCCCTATTTCCATCAGGCCAATGGTCAAAAGGAAATATGAGCCCCATAATAGGTCTTTCCAGTAAAGATATGCTGTTGGCAAAATACACAGCAAAACAATTATTGACAGGATCAATTGCTGACGGGATTTGTATTTCCGTATCAATAAAATAAGCGCCAAAAGACTTAACAAAAACCCTAAAGGCATTAATGAGACCAGAGTCCATTTATTATCCTCAAAAATGCCAAGTATAGCAAACACATTTATGCCAAATGCACTGAAGGAATTTTCCGTGGGTGTGATCATATGATCCCAAAGATTTTTCAGCGGACTTTTATATTCAATCTGATTTTCAGGTTTCGGAGCACTTTGCACGCTGTCATTTTTTGCCACCTGTAAAGTATCACTCGCTTCGCTCTGTTCCAAATGTTTAGGTCCACCACAAGTAAATAAAAGGAAAGGGGCGAAAAACAAAAGGATATAAATACTTTTGATAAAAACGAGCAGCTTTTTCATAAAATTAAATGCTACAAATATGATACCGAAACAATTGGTTGGAAGATTATAAGATACACATAGAAATCAAAAATTTCTAAATTAGCCTCATGTTCACTGAGGCAAATAAGAAAGATGCCCGAAAGATGGACCTGTTCAAATCTTAATAAATAAAATCAGCGTTATCCGCGAGATCAGCGGGAGACAATTAAAACATACTACTCTGCATGAAATTCGTCGCAGAATATTCCTCGGGAGTGAGGTTCAACACATCAAAGGCAATGCCGTATTTACGTTGGGTACGTATTTCTGATCGGGTAGTAAGCAGGTTTCTTTCAGCAATGCTTTTGTCCCGGAAATCCGAAGAAACAATCACAAGGTCAAGCTCCTTATGTTTTTTGTTTTCGCCTTTAATGGTTGGAGCGGAAACAACCAGAACGTCTACACTCAGTCCGCTTTCATCAAGGGCATTTTCCAAAAAAGCGCTGAGTTCTTTTATTTCAGAATTATCCATAAGGCAAAGTTAATAAATTTATTTTGAATTTGTATTTGTACAATTGCTATTTGGAATTATTTAGTGATCAAATTTTTATTTGAATAAAAAAAACTGATCGATCTTCATGTTTACCATCGCAAGCAGATGCGATCGGAAAAACCGGATAAATATCCGGGGCTACTGGATCGCGATAACATATCCCGATCAGCTAAGGGAATTCCAAATCGTAAATCGTATATTGTAAATCGTAAATTCCCTGCCTTTTTCGTACCTTTGC